>NZ_JBFAKM010000013.1:0-206192 GCF_040655695.1 Polymorphospora sp. NPDC050346
CGGGTCACATCCCCCGCCCCCCCGGGGGGGGGGGGGGGGCCGCCGGTGCGGCGGCGCCACGCGCGGGCCGGTCAGCAGCCGCAGGTGTAGTAGAGGACGTCCCAGTGGCTGCCTTCCTTGGTGTAGAGGTTGCCGGAGGCCGCCCGGTACTGGTGTCCCCAGCCGGAGATGTAGCCGACGTAGGTGTAGGACCGGGTGATGTAGTTCTCCACGCAGGTGCTCAGCCGGATGTCCACCTTGTAGCCGTTCCAGTGGCTGTAGGTGCCGCTGGCGTGTCCGGTCTCGGTGCCGGCGGTGATGGTGACCGCGCAGCCGCTGGCCCGCTTGAAGGTGATGATCCCGGTGATCGTCGCCTGGCGGATGCCGTCGAACGACGTACACGTGGGGACGTTGCGGTTGCTGCACCCGCCGCTGGACGTCCAGCTGATGCCGGCGGCGCTCAGCTGCGACGTCGCGCTGGAGTGGGTGATGGCATGGGCGGGGGTGGAGAAGCCGAGGGCGGTGACGGTGGCGGCGAACACCGCGACCAGCAGGGTGAGCACGCGTCGGGTCGCGCGGCGGGTGGGTGTCATGGGAACTCCGGTTCTCGGGTGGGGGTTTTCTACATGACATGGGTCAACCCTGCAACTTTCCTACCAGAGATCGACGATCTTGCATAGATGTGATCGCCGATCATCGCCGCGCGATCCGCACATTCCGACTTTCAGCGGTAGATCGCCCGGTGGGCGGCCGAGACCGCCGCCGCGTACAGGCCGCCGCCGACCGCCCGATCCCGGGCCAGCGCCGCCCGCGCCGCGTTCGCGCCCGGGCCACCGTGCACCCCACCGCCCGGATGCGCCGACGCGCTCGCCAGGAAGAGCCGGTCGACCGGGGTGTCCGCCCGCCCCAACCCGGGCACCGGCCGCAGCACGAGCTGCTGGTACGCCGCCGACGTACCGCCGCCCAGCGCCCCGCCGACCAGGCTCGGGTCGGCCCGCTCCAGATCCCCGGGGCCGGCCACGTGCCGGCCGACGACGAGCCGGCCGAACCCCGGCGCGTACCGTTCGAGCACCGCCTCCATCCGGGCCACGTGCGCGACCACCTCCGCGCCGTCCCACGCCCGCCGGAACGGCAGGTGGGTGTACGCCCACAGCGCCTGGGTACCCGCCGGTGACCGGGTCGGGTCCGCCGTGGACATCTGCCCGACCAGCAGGAACGGTTCCGCCGGCAGCACACCGCGGGCCAGGTCGGCGGCGAACCCGGTCAGCCCGTCGAGGTCACCGCCGAGGTGGACGGTGCCGGCGCCGGCCGCCGCCGGATCGGTCCACGGCACCGGCCCGGACAGCGCCCAGTCGACCTTCACCGTCGAGCCGTCCCACCGGAAATGGGCCAGGTCCTCCACCAGCCGCGGCGGCAGCCACCGCTGCCCCACCAGGTCCAGGAACAGGGCCGGCGCCGGCACGTCGGCCACCACCGCCCGCCGGGCCCGGCACAGCGTGCCGCCCCGGGTCCGTACGCCGACCGCCCGCCCCCGCGCCACCAGCACCCGGTCGACCGGCATGCCGTACGCGATCCGGCCGCCCCGGGCCCGCAGCCGGGTCACCAGCGCGTCGGTGAGCCGCTGCGCCCCGCCGACCGGCACCGGCCAGCCGACCTGCTGGCCGAGCATGGTCAGCAGCCAGCCGTACACGCCGCTGCCGACGTCGAGCGGGGACAGGTCGGTGTGCAGGGCGCAGCCGGCCATCAGCAGCGGTCCGCCCTCGCCCCGGAAGAGTTCCCCGCCGAGGGTCCGCACCGGCAGCGCCAGCCGGCGGGCCAGCCGCAACGCGCCCGCCGTACGCAGCCGGGCCAGCAGGGCCAGCCCGCCCCGCACCGGCGGGATCGGACTGAACAGCGCCGACAGCAGCGGCCCGGACAGCGCCCGCCACTCGTCGTACGCGGCGAGCCAGCGGTCGCCGTCGCCCGGCGCGAACCGCTCCAGCGACGCCGCGGTGCGCGCCGGGTCCCGGTTCAGCACCGCGCCCCGACCGTCCGGCAGCAGGTGGGCCAGCACGTCCGGGGCGTGCGTCCAGCGCAGCCCGTACGCCTCCAGGTCGAGCCGGCGGATCACCGGCGAGGCGTACCCGAGCGGGTAGAACGAGCTGAACAGGTCGTTGAGGTAGCCGGGTGCGGTGATCTCGGCCGACCGCACGGCGCCACCGGCCGCACCGGTCGCCTCCAGCACCAGCACGTCCCAGCCGGCGTCGGCCAGCAGGTTCGCGGCGACCAGCCCGTTGGGGCCGGCCCCGATCACCAGTGCGTCGGCGCCCTGCGCATCCACCCTTCCCATGCCCGATGATTCTGCCGGCTCTGCCGGCCCGGGACCGGGTGGGCGACCCCGGAAAGGCCCGGGTTTGCCGGCGCCTTCTGCGGGGACTACGGGCGGATGTACGAGGTGGAACAGCTCATCGGCGCGCAGTGGAAGCCGGCCGGCGACAACGGCCGGTTCGAGGTGGTGGACCCGGCCGACGGCAGCCCGGTCAGCTCCGCGCCGTCCGCCGTCGGCGCCGACCTGGACGCCGCGGTGAAGGCGGCGCGGGGCGCCGCGCCCGGTTGGGCGGCGAGCACCCCGGCCGTACGCGCCGCCGCGCTGCACCTGGCGGCCGACGCGATCGAGGACGCGGCCGACCGGATCGCCGACGCGCAGACCGCCGAGATGGGCAAGCCTCTCGCCGGTGCCCGGGCCGGCATCCAGGCGGGCGTCGCCACCCTGCGGCAGTACGCCGAACTCGGGCCGTTGCACGGCGGCCGGACGCTGGCCGGGGCGGCGGAGGCGATCGACCTGGTGACGTACCAGCCGAGGGGTGTCGTCGCGGTGATCACGCCGTGGAACGACCCGGTCGCGGTCTCCTGCGGGCTGCTCGGCGCGGCCCTGGTCACCGGCAACACGGTGGTCCACAAGCCGAGCGAGCGCACCCCGGCGACCGGCTGGCTCCTCGTCAAGCTGCTGGCCGAGCACCTGCCGCCCGGCGTGCTCTCGCTGGTCACCGGCGACGGCGCGGTCGGTGCCGCGCTGGCCGGCCGGCAGGTCGACCTCGTCGCGCACGTCGGCTCGACCGCCGCCGGGCGGTCGATCGCCGCCAGTTGCGCCGGCACCGGCGCCAAGGCGCTGCTGGAGAACGGCGGCAGCGACCCGCTGATCGTCGACGCCGACGTGGACCCGCGCTGGGCCGCCGACCAGGCCGCGATCGGCGCGTTCGCCAACTCGGGGCAGCTCTGCGTCGCCGTCGAGCGCATCTACGTGCACCGTACGGTCGCCGACCGCTTCCTGGCCGCGCTGGTGGGCCGTTGCCGCGAGATGCGGGTCGGCCCGGGCCGCGACCCGCGCTCCGAACTCGGGCCGCTGGTCGACCGCCGGCACCGCGAGCACGTGCACGCCCAGGTGACCGCCGCGGTCGCCGACGGCGCCGACGTGCTGTGCGGCGGGACCGTGCCCGACGGGCCGGGCGCCTTCTACCCGCTGACGGTCCTCACCGGCTGCGCCGACGACATGGCGGTGATGCGGGAGGAGACGTTCGGGCCGATCGCGCCGGTGCTGGTCGTCGACTCGTACGACGAGGCGCTGTCGCGGGCCGGGCGGTCGCCGTACGGGCTGGCCGCCACCGTGCTGACCGGCTCGATGGCGAACGCGCAGCGGGCCTGGCGGGAACTGCCGGTCGGCACCGTCAAGGTCAACGCCGTCTTCGGCGGGGCCCCGGGCGGCGCCGCGCACCCGCGCCGCGCCAGCGGGGAGGGATTCGGCTACGGGCCGGAACTGCTCGACGAGATGACGGTCGCCAAGGCCGTGCACATCGAACCACCCGGCGGCCCGGCGGTGCGCTGGTGACGTACCGGACGGACCCGGCGGCCGGGCGCCCGCCCGGCCGCCGGGCCGGTCAGGATCGCTTCTTCTTCTCGCGGGCCTGCCGGGTGCTGCGGTCGTTGGCCTTCTGCAACGCCTCGACCAGCTCCGGCTTCGTCATGCTGGACCGGCCCCGGACGTCGGCCCGGGCGGCCAGATCCATGAGGTGTTCCTTGGACGCGTTGGCGTCCACCCCGCCGGCGGTCGGCGTCCGCCGTTGCGGGCCACCACCGGCCGCCTGCTCGTCGCTCGGGCCCTTGCCCGACTTGGGCTCCCAGTGGTCGCCGACCTTCTCGAACGAGTGCTTCAGCGCGGCGAACGCGACCCGGTGCGACCGCTCACCCTCGCCGTACGTCTCGACGGCCGAGTCGTGCGTCTTCGACCAGGTGCGCTGGGCCTTGTCCGGCGAACGCTGGAGCGTGCTCGGCAGCTCGTCACGCGCGGGCATGTCGGACCTCCTCGCCTAGAAAATGCTCGACTGGCTGCGTTCCCCGCCCCCGGGCGACCAAACCATGACGGGTTTGTCCAGGTCCGCCCGGGGGTACGGCCACCGCAACCAGCGGCGGGGGGTCGCCGCTGCCGAAGCAGCAGGGAGTTGGGCGATGGCCACGACGACGCACCCGCCGGCCCGACCGCGCGACCGGCAGCGCAAACTGCCCCGCCGCCTGCGCCAGTTGCACTGGTCGACGTGGAAGGGTGTACTGGTCCGCAGCGCCAAGGAGTTCGGCAAGGACAACTGCACCGACTGGGCGGCCAGCCTGACGTACTACTCGGTCCTGGCGATCTTCCCGTCGCTGATCGTGGTGGTGGCCCTGGTCGGCCTCGTCGCCCGGGGCGGCGACGCGGTCGACACCATCCTCGGCATCGCCGAGGACCTCGGCGCCGGCTCGGTGGTGGCCAGCGGCGGCGTACGCGACGCCATCGACAGCGTCGTCAACCAGCAGAGCTCCGCCGGGGTACTGCTGAGCTTCGGTCTGCTCGGTGCCCTCTGGTCGGCGTCGGGCTACGTCGGCGGCTTCACCCGGGCGGCGAACGCGATCTACGGCGTGAAAGAGGGCAGGCCCTTCTACAAGCTGCGCCCGCTGCAGCTCGGCGTCACCCTCGTCACCCTGGTGCTGCTGGCCGCGAGCGTCGTCATGCTCATCGTCAGCGGTCCGGTCGTCGACGCCGTCGGCGACGCGCTCAACCTCGGCGCCGCCGCCCGGACCGCGTGGGCGATCGCCAAGTGGCCGGCCCTGGTGCTGATCGCACTGCTGCTCCTGGCGCTGCTCGGCTGGGTGGCGCCCAACGTACGGCAGCCCCGGTTCCGCTGGCTCACCCCCGGCGGCCTGGTGACGCTGCTGGCGGCGGCGGTGGTCTCGTTCGGCTTCGGGCTCTACGTCGCCAACTTCGCGTCGTACGACGCCACGTACGGCAGCCTCGGCGCGGTCATCGCCTTCCTGATCTGGATCTACCTGATCAACATGGCGGTGCTGTTCGGGGTCGAGGTCAACGCGGAGATCCAGCGGGGCCGGGCGATCCAGGGCGGGGTCGAGGACGCCGAAAAGGACCCGGTGCTGCCCGAACGCGCCCCCGCCGACGACCGGTCGGAGACGTCCCCTTCACGCGGCTCCTGATCGGCGGAAATCGTTTAGCGCGGACGCGGCCGGGTAGCGACTAGGTCATGGAACGTGGCAACAGCAAACACGGACCACGACTGGACGACCAGATGAACCGGGAGGTCGCCGGCACCGTCGCCGGGAAGGCCGGCGCCCGCGCCGAACCGTGGCGCGAGCCCGAGCCGTCCGGCGAGGACCAGCCGGAGGTCAGCCGGGTTCCCGGCGGCGAGAACCAGACCGGCGTCCCGCAGGGCATGACGCCCGCCGAGGTCGAGCAGCGCAGCCGGCTGGGCCGCTACATCAGCCTGTCGGCGCTGCCCGGCGACCGGGAGACGCTGCGGCACAGCGCGCGGGACAACGAGGCGCCCGACGACGTGCTCGCCCAGCTGGACCGGCTGCCGTCGGGCACCGAGTACCGCACGGTGTCCGAGGTCTGGGCCGCGTTGGGTCACGCGAACGAGTCGACGCGCTGGTAGCCGCGGTCCCGTACCCGACGGTCGTTCCTTCCGGCCCCGGCCGGTCCACGTCCACGCCCGTCCAGTCCCGTCCCGTCCAGTCCCGTCCCGTCCCGTCCCGTCCAGGACTGTCGATCAAGGAGGAAGTCACATGGGTTCGGTCACCAAGTCCGTTGACGTCGCGGTACCGGTTCGTACCGCGTACGACCAGTGGACCCAGTTCGAGGAGTTCCCCCACTTCATGGAAGGGGTGAAGGAGGTCCGCCAACTCACCGACACCAAGACGCACTGGAAGACCGAGATCGCCGGCGTGAAACGCGAGTTCGACGCGGAAATCACCGAACAGTTGCCGGACGAGCGCGTGGCCTGGAAGTCGACCGGCGGCATGAAGCAGGCGGGGGTCATCACCTTCCACCGGCTCGACGCCACCCACACCAGGGTCACCGCGCAGATGGACCTCGAGCCGCACGGCATGGCCGAACAGGCCGCCGACAAGCTCGGCATGATCGACATGCGGGTCAAGGGTGACCTGGACCGCTTCAAGAAGTTCATCGAGGGCCGCGGCGGCGTGGAGACCGGCGCCTGGCGCGGCGAGGTGAACCGGTCCGAGCCGTAGCGGGGCGGGATCAGCGGCGGCCGCCGGCGGGTTCGACCCGCCGGCGGCCGCCGCGTCGCCGTTACGTTCTTCCCCCGGGGCGCGACCAGGGCTTCGGTGCCCGGCCCCCGGGTGCGACCAGGGTTTCGGCGCCCGGCCCCCGGGTACGACCGGTGAATGACCGACGAGACCTGGCGTGACGAGCAGCGACTGCCGCTGAAGGACCTCACCGAGGCGATGGCGACCTGGGACACCGACGGCCAACTCGACGACGTCACCGGCAACGACGCGGGTGCCGAGGCGGCCTTCGGCCACGGCGCGGAGGCGGAGGAGCTGGAGAGCACCCCGGCCGGCCGCGAGAAGCTGACCGACAACCAACGCGCCGACCGCCCGTCCACCACCGGCCGCTCCGGCCCACACTGACCCGTGCGCTGAACGGCGCGCCGAACCGCGCGGGAGCTGCGCGTCGATCAAGGAGAAGGCGTGCCCGGGCCGCGGCCTTTGTCGCGCGACTAGTCCTTGATCAGCGCTGCCGGGTGGGGACGGCGGCGAGGGCGGCGGCTGGCCGCGGAGTAGAGGGCGAGCAGGGCCGCCGAGAGCACGACCAGGGCCGGTCCGAGCAGTTCCACGTCGACCCGGCCCAGCAGGACGCCCACGCCGGCCGGAATCGCCGCCCCGCCCAGCCCCGCCGCACCGATCTGCAACCCGATCGTGCGGTCGGCGTGCCCGGCCCCGACCCGCTCGGCGGTGGTCAGGGTGAGCAGCGGGAACACCGGCGCGGCGCCGAACCCGATGATCGCCAGCCCGGCGACGGCGACCCAGCCGGAGGCGGGCAGGGCCACCAGCACCGCGCCGGCCACCATCGCGACCAGGCTGCCGGTGAGCACGGTCGACGTACCGAGGCGCTCGGCGACCACTCCCTGCACCACCCGGCCGACGAAGAGGCTGGCCCAGTAGCCGGACACGCAGACACCGGCCACCGTCGCGCTCAGGCCGCGCCCCTCGGTCAGCAGCAGGTACGCCCACAGCCCCGCCGTCACCTCGACGGCGACGTACACCGCGAACGCCAGCACGCCGAACCACACCGCCGGCAGGGCAAGCGTCTCCCGTACGGGCACCCGCGCGGGCCGGGCGGAGGGCTCCTCGCCCGGGCCGGTGGCCGGCTGCCGGCGGCTCCAGGCCCGCACGGTCAGCACGAAGGCCACTGCCAGTACGGCCTGCGCCGCCGCCACGACGCCGTACCCCCATCGCCAGGAGGATCCGGTGGCCAGCACGGTCGTCATGATCAGCGGGCCGAGGGCGACGCCGAGGCCGAAGAACGCGTGCATCCAGTTCATGTGCCGTGGACCGAACGCCCCCGCGGCGTAGGCGTTGAGGCCGGAATCGATCGCGCCGCCGCCGAACCCGAGCAGCAGTGCACAGCCGATCAGCAGGGCGTACGCCGGGGACGCCGCGTAGCCGACGAGGGCGAGGCAGGTCAGGCCGGTGCTGCCGGCCAGCAGCCAGCCGACGCCGAGCCGGCTGATGGTGAAGCCGGCGGCGACGCTCGAGGTCAGATAGCCGGCGGTACTGGCGGTGAGCAGCAGGCCGACAGCCTCGGTGGGTACGGCGAAGCCCGCGCTGATCGACGGCCAGCCGACGCCGAGCAGGCCGTCGGGCAGGCCGAGGCTGACGAACGCGAAGTATGCGAGCAGGAGCAGGGACAGCCGGGGTGTGGTTGGGGCGGACACAGCCCCCGATCTTGCCGCAGGGAAAACGCTCTCGCACACCGCCCCGCCGGGCCGTCCCCACCCCTCATTCCCCCCTATTACGCCGGGGTCGCGCGCTGACGGACGCCGATACGGATAGGGGTTGGCCGGCTCGTACGCATCTCCGACAGTGATGGCATGACAGAGCTACTGCCCTTCCTGGGCCTGGGTCTCCTCATCCTGGTGGTCGCCCTCGTGGGGCGCTACATGTCGGTCTCCCGGGCCGGCCGCGGCTCGCCCGCCCCCGCCCGCCGGTCCCGCCGGGGCGGTGACGACGGTGGGGGCGGCGACAGCGGCGACAGCGACAGCGGTGGCGGCGGCTGGAGTTGGGGCGGCGACGGTGGCGGTGGTGGTGGCGGTGGGGACGGCGGTGGCGGCGGCGGAAGCTGACAACACCGACCAACTTTCGGCCACCATCAGATCACCGACAGTTGCCGGCAGACCGGACAGACAACCCCGACTTCGACCGAACGGCCGAGGGCAATCCGGTTTCTCCGGGGCAAACTTTTCGGATGCGTCAAGCCCCCGGATTCCTCTCCCCGCGTCAGCGCCGCTGGGCCTGGTTCGGTTTCGTGCTGACCGCGCTACAGGCCCCCGTCGCCGCCCGCCTGGTCAGCGACGACTCGTGGCTGTTCAGCGTCGTCGTCGCACTGATGGTCGCCACGGTCATCCTGGCCGACGACGCCATGCGGCGCCGGCCGGCCGACGCCGGTCCCAGCAGCTTCGAATAGCGGGGTTCACCCCGCCGGTCGCGCCTCGTGCCCGGCGAGCCCCTTCGTCCGGCGCCGCTCCTTCATCTCCGCCTCGAAGAGATGGCGCCGTCCACCTGCCAGGTCGTCGCGGGCCCACGCCTCCAGGTCACGAAACGTCGCGTGGTAGCCGTCGTCGTAGTCCTCGACGATCTGGAAGGTCCATCGTCCGGCGATCACGTTGCGGCCGATCAGCTCCCGTTCGATCCGGTCGGCGACCCCGTGGTGCCCGGCCCGCCGGAAGAGCTCGACGGCCTCGTCGAGTTGCAGGTCGGCGTGCCCGGTGAGCTGGTGCATCGCATAGAGGTGCCCGCGGGCCCGCTCGGTCGTCTCGAGCGCCTCGCTGAGCTTGCCCAACGCGGCCACGGTCATGTCGTCCAGGCCGGCCGGGCGCCGGTGCGCCTGGTCGGGGCCGTCGTCAGCCACGATGTCTCCTTCCGGGTACGGGTGTCGGCTGTCACCACACCACTACCCGGGCGGGGGTTGCGGTACGCGGATACGACCCGCAGATTCAGCCGCCCGCCGGCCGGTCCCCACCGACCGACCGAGGTCGACGGACCGGCCGGTTGACTAGCCTCGGTCTCCATGACAGCCCTGTTCAACGGCGCTTCCGCACGCCGCGCGAACCGGTCCGCACGCTCCGTGCTGGCCGATTTGCAGGTAAGTGTCGGTGTCGCCGGCCTCGCCGCCGCCGCCTCGCACCCGAGGCTGCTCGCCAGCGTCGACCAGCACGCGGCGGCCGTACGGGACAGCCTTCTCGGTGACCGCCGGCCGCTGACCCCGGTCGCGCTCGCCGGCTACGCCGAAGGGGTACGCGACGCCGCACTCCAGCACGGCTGGCACCTGCCGCAGGGCCCGGTCGACTGGTCCGCCGGCCCGGACTGGGTGCTGACGAGGCTGCTCGCGGTGTGCGCCCTGGCCCGCGCCGCCGACCGCCCCGCCGTCACACCGCCGGCCGGCTGAGCCACCCGACCGCCCCCACCACGCCCCTCGCCCAGAGGCCGCACCGCATCCGGACGACGCCACACCGTGCCCGCGCCGCACTCGGGCCGCGCCGCCCCGGGGCGCCGCACCGGGCCGGGCCGCCGCGTCGCACCGCGGCCGCGCCGATCAAGGGGCCGCGCCGATCAAGGGGCCGCGCCGATCAAGGGGATGTGTTCGACAATTCGCCCCGCACAGGCCACGACTTTTCCTTGATCAGCCCGACCAGGCACTGCCCGGCGTCGCCCTCCTCACCCGCACCGCGTCGATCACGGGGATGTTTCCGACAATCCACCCTGCGCAGGCCACGATTACTCCTTGATCAGCCCCAGCCCCCAGCCCGGCCCAGCTCGGCCGAACCGCACGGTCCGGCCGGGCCACCTTCGTGGCGCAATCACCGGTCGCTACGGTCCGGCGGCATGATCCGCTGGGTGTCGTCGATGGCCGCCGGCCGTTCGGTGCCCGGCGGGGTGGCGCTACCGGACCGGTACACCGCCTGGGTCCGGGTCGCGTCACCGGACATCGGCTGCTCACCGGACATCGGCTGCTCACCCGCCACCGGCTGACCACCGGCCATCGGCTGGCCGCCGGGAGCGGGCTGGCCGCCCGCCATCGGCTGGGCCGGCCCGCCGGACATCGCGGGCGAGCCCGCCCCCTGCGGGATGACCTGGGTACGGTCGGCGTCCGCCGGGGCCGGCGTCCGGTCGGCCATCTGGCGGCGCATGTCCTCCTGGCCGGCGGCGTACGCGGCGGCCTTGTCCCGGATCACCTGCGACTCGGTGGCGGCCCGGTCGAGCCAGCCCTCCCAGCGCTGCTGCATCGGCTTCACCAGTCCGCCGCCGACGCCGACGATGAGGATGCCGGCGACGGTGGCGAGCACCGCCACCAGGACCGGGGTGGTGACCGTGGTCGCGATGCCGATCTGGTTCAGTGCGGCGATCACGCCGAGCGCGATGATGAACGCCGAGGCCAGGTTGGCCAGCAGGCGGCCGTACGACAGTCCGCCGAGGGCGCCGGCGATCAGGTCGCGGACGGCGCTGGCGATGGCGGCGGCGACCACCACGATGACGATCGCGACGAAGGCGCGGGGCAGCCAGGCGACCACGCCGGCGATCAGGTCGCTGATCGGGTTGGGTCCCCAGACCCCGAACGCCAGTTGCAGGGTGAGCAGCAGTACGGCGTAGTAGGCGAGCCGGGCGAGGATGTCGCTGGCGTCGTACCTGGTGCGCTCCAGCGCCCGGCCGATGCCGCCGCGCTCCACCGCGCGGTCGAAGCCGACGCGTTCGAGCACCCGGTCGACGATCTTGAGAACGAAGCGCGCGATGATCCAACCGATCACCAGGATCGCGACGAAGGCGATGGCCTTCGGGATGAACAGCAGCACCGATCGCCACATGTCGGTCAGCGCGGCCCCGATGTCGACCTGCCGCGCGGCCATCGTCTCGGACATCTGGTCCCCTCCTGTCGCATGACCTTCCGGCGTTCCCATACCCTGCCGATCATCGCGCCAATCACGATCAGTTACTGGCATTTCCGACAAAACGGATTCGGGTGTCATCGGCCGAACAGTCGGCGCAGACAGGTCCGGACCCGCGATCGGGTGAATCCGCCTCGACCCGCTCTCTGAGCTGCGGCGTCTCCACCGATCGGGCCGGACTCGATTCCGCCGGATAGGCTGCTCCCATGCCAGCCACGGCAGGGCGCACACCCGCGGTTCCCGTATCCGTGCCCGCCGCCCGTACGGCCGGCGGGCCGCACGCGGACGCCCGGCCGGCCCGCCCCTGGTCGCAGACCGGGCTCGGCGACCCGTCCGGTTGGGATCCCGCGCTCCGCGCCATCGTCGACCTGGTGCTCGGGTCGCCGGTCGCGATGGCACTGGTGTACGGCGACGACCTGACCCTGGTCTACAACGATGCCTACGCGACGGTGCTCGGGGTCAAGCATCCCGAGGCGTTCGGCCGGCCGGCCCCCGAGGTGCACGCCGACGTCTGGGCGATGCCGGGCGTCGGCGACGTCTTCGAGCGGGTGCGTCGCACCGGTGAACCGTTCCTGGAGACCGAGGCGGCGCTGCCGGTGATCCGGGCCGCGGCCGGCACCCTGGAGCACGCGGTCTTCACCCGCGGCCTGTCGGCGGTCCGCGACAGCCACGGCCGGATCGTCGGTGTGCTCACCGTCGCCGCCGAGACGACCCAGGTGACCCGGCGGTTGCAGGACCTCGGCGAACTCGCGTCGGCGCTGTCGGCGACCCTCACCCTCGACGACGTCGCCCGGGTGGTGCTGCGTTACGCCGTGTCGTCGCTCGACGTCGACCAGGCGTCCTTCGGCGTCGACGACGGCGGCGGGTGGCGGACCACCCGCCGGGTACGCGGCGAGGTCATCGACGAGGCCGACGAACGGCTCCCCCCGCTGTGGCGGCGGCTGTCCGGCGACTCGGCGGCGCCGCTGGTCGTCGCCGCCGCCGACGGCACCGCGACGTTCCGCAGCGACGGCCAGCCGCTGCGGCGTACCGCCCTGGACCGGCACGACCAGAAGGTACGCGCGCTGGCCGCGCTGCCGCTGCGCAGCGCGTCGCTGCGGGGTGCGCTCACCTTCGGGCTGGAGGCCGCCCATCCGTGGCCGCCGGCCGAGCGGGCCCTGCTCGCCGCGACCGCCGAACTGGTCGCCCAGGCGGCCGAACGGGCCCGGCGGTTCGAGACCCAGCACGGCACCGCGCAACTCCTCCAGCGCAGCATGCTGCCCGAACACCTGCCCGACATCCCCCGGTTCCGGATCGCCGCCCGCTACGAGGCCGGTGTCGACGGCAACGCCGCCGGTGGCGACTTCTACGACGCGTTCCCGCTGGCCGGCGGGAAGCTGGCGATCGTCCTCGGTGACGTCGCCGGGCACGACGTGCGGGCCGCCGCGCTGATGGGCCAGGTACGCGCCGCGCTGCGGGCGCTCGCGCTCACCGACCCGGACCCGGCGTCGGTCCTGCTCGGCCTGGACCGGCTGGTCGCCAACCTGGCCGCCGAGATGCGCAGCGACGAGATCTTCGTGACCGTCACCTACGGGGTCGCCGACCCCGAGGCGGGCCGGCTGACGCTGGCCAGCGCGGGACATCCCGCTCCCCTGCTGCGCCGGTCGGGCACCGGGCGGGAGCCGGCGCCGGCCGCCGGATACCTCGACGTACCGCCGGGTCCGCCGCTCGGCCTGGGCGGGCGACGGACCGCCGTCGCCGTCGACTTCGCCCCCGGTGACACGGTGCTGCTGTTCAGCGACGGTGTCGTCGAGCGCCGCGACCGCGGCCTCGCCGAGGGGTTCGACACCCTCGCCGCCGCCGTGTCGGCGGCCGGTGGCTCCGACCCGCGCAGCCTGTGCGCGGTCGCCGCCGGTGCGGTGCCCGGCCCGACCGAGGACGACGTCGCGGTTCTGGCCGTCGAGCACGCCAGCAAGCCGAGCCGGTCGGCCGGTATCCGGGTGCCGGCCGAGCCGACCGCGCCGGGCCGGGTACGGCACTGGATGACCGCCCAGCTCACCGAGTGGGCGGTGCCGGAGCCGGTCGTCGCGGCGGCGGTGCTGTGCACCAGCGAGCTGACCACCAACGCGCTTTTGCACGCCGGCACCTCGGCCCGGGTGGAGATCGACCTGAGCCCGGAACGGCTGCTGGTGTCGGTCGCCGACCGGGGCACGCGGGGCACGGTGACCAGGACACAGGCCGATCGGCTGAGCAGCCGGGGCCGCGGGTTGTCGCTGATCGAGCAACTGAGCGATGCCTGGGGCACCGATCCGACCGTACGGGGGTCCACCGTATGGTTCGAGATCCTCATCCCCGACGGTCCGGCAGGAGTCACCCCCGCCGCCGACGGGTAGGGGGACCGGATGGACGCGAACGGCCCGGCCGGAGTGCTCTTCGACCTCGACGGCACCCTGGTCGACACCACCTACCTGCACACGGTCGCCTGGTGGGAGGCGCTGGGCCGGGCCGGCTTCGACGCGCCGATGGCGCGGGTGCACCGCGGCGTCGGGATGGGTTCGGACCGGCTGCTCGACCACGTCCTGGGGCCGGAGCGCGACCGGGGTGCCGACGACCGGATCCGGGCCGGTCACCGGGAGATCTTCGCCCGGCACCGGGAACGGCTGTGTCCGCTGCCGGGCGCCGCCGACCTGCTGCGGGCCTGCGCCGACCGCGGGCTGCGGGTGGTCCTGGCGTCGTCGGTGTCCGGCGACGACCTGACCGCGCTGCGGTCCGCTCTCGCCGCCGACGACGCCGTGGCGGCGGCGACCTGCGCCGACGACGCGCCGGAGAGCCGGCCCAGCCCGGACATCCTGGTGGCCGCCCTGCACAAGGCGGGCCTGGCGGCCCGCCGCGTGGTGTTCGTCGGTGACTCGGTCTGGGACGTGGCCGCGGCCCGGCACCTCGACATCCCCTGCGTGGCGCTGACCTGCGGCGGCACCTGCCGGGCGGAGCTGGCCGGGGCCGGCGCGGTCGCGGTCTACGACGATCCGGCCGCCCTGCTCACGGCTCTCGACGAGTCTCCGATCGCGGCGCTCACCTGACGACCGCCGCCCGCGCCACCGGCCCGGGTCAGCGGTCCATGAGCAGGCGGACCGTCGTCGAGTCGTCGGTCGTGTGCACGTGGACCAGGTCGCACAGCAGGTTGACCAGGAGCAGGCCGCGGCCGCGTTCGGTGGTGTGCGGGGGCGGGACGCAGCCGGCGAGCCGGTCGGTCAGCACGCTCGACCCGGTGATCTCGCACAGCAGCCCGTCCGGCTCGGTCCACACCCGCAGGACGGCCGGTCCCGGCGCGTTCGCGACGGCGTTGGTGGCCAGTTCGTTGACCGCGATCCGCAGGTCGGTCACCCGGTCGGGACGCAGCCCGGCCTCGGTGGCCAGCGCGACGACGAGACCGCGTACGCCGGACAGGCCGGCCGCCTCGAAGACCAGCACGGTCGGCGGCGTGCCGGGCTCGGGCAACGGGCGGTTGAACGCGTCGACGATCCGTTCCGGGTGGGCGTAGCCGAGGCTGGCCCGGCGGTCGCCGCCGCGGGTGAGCACCGGGTGGGTGCTGGCGGCGTCGGCCAGCACGTCGAGGTCGAGCCGGGCGGCGTCGTACGGGCACAGGATCCGCACCGGCAGGTCGGCGAACGCGAGGTTGACCAGGGCCTCGTGCTGCACGCACCGCGGATAGTCGGCCGCGGCCCGGCCGGGCCAGATCGGCTCGCCGACGACGCGGACCGGGCGGCCCGGGTGCGAGACGGTGAAGGTGTGCAGCACGCCGGGGATGATCCGGGCCGGGTTGCGGCCGGCCTCGACCATGTCCACCAGGCGTACGCCCTCGACGCCGTCGAACCGGCGCAGCAGGTGCAGCCCGGGCGCGGGTACGGCGATCAGCACGGGCTCGCCGGCCGCGAGCCCGGCCTGGACGAAGGGCACGGTGGTCTCGAGGTAGTCGTCGTCACCGGTGTAGAACAGCGCCTCGTGCCACTGTGACCCGCGCGGGGGCGCGGCCACCGGGCGATCCGTCATCGGCAGCCGCGGGCCCGTGCGCCGACGGCGCGGCTCATGACCGTGACGCCCCCGTCGGAACCGGCAGCGACGGCGCTCCCGTCGGGACCGGCGCCCACGGCGTCTTCACCGCGGGGAACGGTCGCGACCGGAAGTGCCATCACTGGATACCCAACCGTCCCTCCCGGCTCATCGGAAGCCTACGCCCTCCGGACCGGCCGGGTCACGCGACGCGGGCGGGCAATCAGGCAGACACAAGGGCTTCACACAAGCGCAACATCCCCGTACGGTGTTGCTTGTCATGGGAGCGCTTCCATAGAAGACGCTCGATACCGTACCCGAGGGGGTCACCGCATGCCCACCCGATCAGCGCTCGCCGCCGGCGCGGCCGCCGCCCTGGCGGTGGTCGCGGCCACCGCGGCCGGCATCGGCCTGCTGTCGCCGCAGCCGGCCGAGGCCGCGCAGTCCGTGTTCTACGTCGACCCGCAGACCAACGCCGCCCAGTGGGTCGCGGCCAATCCCGGCGACTCGCGCGCCGGCGTCATCCGTGACCGGATCGCCAACGTGCCGCAGGGTCGCTGGTTCACCCAGTACAACCCCACCACCGTGCGGGGTCAGGTCGACGCGTTCGTCGGCGCGGCCGCCGCCGTCGGCAGGATCCCGATCCTGGTCGTCTACAACATCCCGAACCGCGACTGCTCCAACCACAGCGCCGGTGGCGCCCCCAACCACGCCTCCTACCGCCAGTGGATCGACCAGGTCGCGGCCGGCCTCGGCAACCGGCCCGCCACGATCATCCTGGAACCCGACGTGCTCGCCCTGATGGGCACCTGCATGAACGCCAGCCAGCAGGCCGAGGTGCGGGCCTCGATGGCGTACGCCGGCAAGCGGCTCAAGGCCGGCTCGGCGCAGGCGAAGGTCTACTTCGACGCCGGCCACTCGGCCTGGCACTCCCCCTCGGCGATGGCCGGCATGCTCGTCGGTGCCGACGTGGCCAACAGCGCCGACGGCATCTCCAGCAACGTGTCCAACTACCGGGCGACGAGCGAGGTCGTCAACTACGTCAAGGCGGTGATCGCGGCGACCGGCGCCAACCACCTGACGGCCGTGATCGACACCAGCCGCAACGGCAACGGCCCGCTGGGCTCGGAGTGGTGCGACCCGGCCGGCCGGGCGATCGGCACGCCGAGCACCAACCAGACCGGCGACGCGAAGATCGACGCCTTCCTGTGGATCAAGCTGCCCGGCGAGGCGGACGGCTGCATCGCCGCCGCCGGACAGTTCGTGCCGCAGCGGGCGTACGACCTGGCCGTCGCCGCCGGTCCGCCGCCGACCACGCCGCCGCCCAGCCCGAACCCGACGACGCCGCCGCCCACGACCCCGCCGCCGACCACTCCCCCGCCGACCACCCCGCCGCCGGCCGGTGGCTGCGCGGTGACCTACACCGCCAACGCCTGGACCGGTGGCTTCACCGCCGAGATCCGGGTGACCAACCGGGGCCCGGCGGTCAGCGGGTGGACGCTGACCTTCACCGCCGGGGCCGGCGTACAGCTCAGCAACGGCTGGAACGGGACGTGGAGCCAGTCCGGCAACCAGGTGACGGCGCGCAACGCCGCCTGGAACGGAGCCCTGGCGACCGGGGGCACGACCAGCATCGGCTTCCAGGGCACCCAGAACGGCGCCGGCACACCGGCACTGACGGGCTTCGCCCTCAACGGGACGCCCTGCGCCTGACCGCCGAACGGCACGCCGCGCGACCCCTGTCGCGCGGCGTGCCGCACGCCCCCGCGGCGCGTACCGTGCCCGGTGCGAGGTGGTTGATTCGTCCGCTTCTCAACACCGACCGCCCTAGATCGACGAAGAGGTACGGGTCGGGTGCGGGCTGGTAGGCGGCATCCGTGATACATATGTTCCAGTCCATTGCAGTCGGCGATCAGCACACACCTGATCGTGCAATTTAGGCCCGCGAAGCCTCTCCGCCGCTCGTCCCGCGAAGACGGGCGGCGTCGATAGCGCAGTGGCGACGCTCTCAACGCATCGCGTTTGGAGCAACGCATCCACAGTGCTTTCCGAGAGGTGGTTCGATGCCGTTCAAAGAACCTGTCCAACGCACCCTGCGCGCCCAGTGGCTCGGCCACCAGATGCGCGAGCTGCGCCGCCAGCGGGGGATGACCCTGAAGTCCACCGCCGACTACCTCGGCCGCGACCACTCCGCGCTCGCCCGCTACGAACGCGCCGAATGGCCGTTCAAGCACCACGACGTCGCGGCCCTGCTCGACATATACGGCGTGTTCGACGGCCGCACCCGGGCCCGCCTGCTCCGCCTGTGCCGGGACACCTGGCGCACCAACCAGTGGGACGTCGACTTCACCGACGTGCTCCCCGAACGCGCCTACGTCAACCACACCTGGCTGACCGGGCACGCCGCCGTGATCTGCGCCTACCACACCCATCTCGTGCCCGACCTGCTCCAGACCCCGGCCTACGCCGAGCGCACGCTGCGGCTGCGGGAGCCGGCCACCCCGGCCGCCGACCGGGCCGCCCGACTCGACGACCGCATCGCCGGCCAGCGCGCCTTCGAGGCCGGCGGCAACAACCTCTCGGTGGTGCTCGACGACGCCGTGCTCCACCGCGATCTCGGCGACCCCCAGCTGATGCGGGCCCAGCTCGACCATCTCGTCGCCCTCGCCGCCCGGCAACGGATCGAGATCCGGGTCCTGCCCGCGGGTGCCCACGCCACGCCCCGGTTCGACGGCTCGTTCCAGGTCTTCCGGATGCCCGAGCCCTATCCCGAGGTCGCCTACGTGGAGAACCTCGCCGGGCAGATCTACGTCGAGGCGCCGCAGAGCAAGCGGTTCGTCCTCGCCTTCGACCATCTGCGTGACGCCGCCCTCACCGCGGCGGAATCCACGCAGCTCATCACCGCGGCCGCGCTCCACCACCAGCGGGCCTGAGACGCGGCTGCCGGGGCCGGTGCGACCGGCGCGCGGCCCCGGCAGCCGCACGGGCGGCCGCATGCCCCCGACGGCCGTTCGGCCGGGCACCGACGACCGGTCGGCGCGGTGAGACTGTCGCCACGTTTGGCGCCGCCGCCCGCGCCGGCCACGCGTGCGGAGCCGATCGCGGCGGGGATTCGGCGGTTCGGACGTGATTCGCCGGGCGCCATCCGGGTAACCCCGTGGCCGGGTCACACCGCCCCGCGGCGCCGAGAACGTAGTCCGCACGGGCGGCTCCCCTGAGGTCGACGACGCCCTCACCCCGCAGGACGGCCGGCGACCGCCCGCACCTGCCGACAGGTAGGCACGGGCGGCACTAAACCGGGATTCCGCCACGTCGACGTCCTCATACCGTCAATGTCACCGGAGCGACGCTGAGGAGCAGCCGCAATGACCACCGACACCATCAACGCCGCCGAAACCGCCCGCCCCGACACCCTCGACACCGAGCGCGGCCTGCTGTTCGCCGTACTCGTGATGGTCCTGCTGGGGGTTGCCGGGATGTTCCTGATCTCCGCCTGACGCGACGGGCCTCAGGGCCGGTCCTGGCCGCCGGAGTGCGGCACCCGGGCGGCGGGGATGACGCCGAGCTTGCCAGCCTGGTAGTCCTCGAACGCCTGCACCAGCTCGGCCCGGGTGTTCATCACGAACGGGCCATAGTGGGCCACCGGCTCACCGATCGGCTTGCCGCCCATGATGTAGAGGTCCAGCACCGGCGTGTGCGAGTCCTGCGCCCGGTCGGCGGTGAAGGTCAGCACGTCGCCGGGCCCGTACACCGCCAACTGACCGGTGTGCACCGGCCGCCGGTCGGTGCCGACCGTGCCCTTGCCGCCCAGCACGTAGACCAGCGCGTTGAAGTCCGGCCGCCACGGCAGGTCGACCCGCGCCCCCGGCTGCACCGTCACGTGCGTGATGGTGATGTCGGTGTGGGTCGTACCGGGTCCCCGGTGGCCGTCGACCTCGCCGGCGATGACCCGCAGCAGCGCGCCACCGTCCGGTGTGGTCAGCAGCGCCGACTCACGGCCCCGGATGTCCTGGTAGCGGGGCGGGTTCATCTTGGCCACCCGGGGCAGGTTGACCCACAACTGCAGGCCGTGGAAGAGCCCGCCGCTGACGACCAGGTGCTCTGGCGGGGCCTCGATGTGCAGCAGTCCCGAGCCGGCGGTCATCCACTGGGTGTCGCCGTCGGTGATGGTGCCACCGCCGCCGTTGGAGTCCTGGTGGTCGAAGATCCCGTCGATGATGTACGTGACGGTCTCGAAGCCGCGGTGCGGGTGCCACGGGGTGCCCTTCGGCTCGCCCGGCGCGTAGTCCACCTCGCCCATCTGGTCGAGGTGGATGAAGGGGTCGAGTTCCGGCATGGGCACGCCCGCGAACGCCCGACGGACCGGGAAGCCCTCGCCCTCGAAACCGCTCGGTGCGGTGACGATCCGGCGGACCGGCCGGAAGGCGGTGGCGGCGTCGTCGAGGCGGGGCAGGCGGGGCAGGACGAGGACGTCGTCCACGGTGATCGCTGGCATGGCTTCCTTCTTTCGGGTGGTGGAGCCGGTGGCGCGGGTGGCGCCCCGGGCTCCGGGTTCGCGGTCCGCTCGGGCGGGTCGCGGTCAGTCGCTGGTGCGGGCCGCGGTCAGCCGGTCGCCGAGCCGGGTGAAGACGCGGGTGAGGCAGGCCATCTCGGCCTCGTCGAGGTCGTCCATCAGGTGCCGGCGCACCGAGGCGAGGTGGTGCGGTGCCGCCTCGCGCAGGGCGAGCAGGCCGGTGGCGGTGAGCACCGCCTGGCTGCCGCGCCGGTCCTCGGGACAGCTCTCCCGCACGACCAGGCCGCGCCGCTCCATCGTGGAGACGTGGTACGTCAGCCGGCTCGGCGAGAAGACCAGCCGGTTGGCCAGTTCGCCCATCCGTAACCGCTGCCGGGGCGCCTCGGAGAGCAGCACCAGCACGTGGTAGTCGGGCAGGCTCAGTTCGCTGTCGGCCCGCAGGTCCTCCTCGAGCTGGGTGATCAGGCGCTGGCTCGATTCGATGAAGGCCCGCCAGCAGGCCATCTGCGTGTTGTCCAGACTCTCGACCACGCTCCGAGAATAGCACTCCTTCAAATCTGAACAACCCACCCGACGAAGAGCTTCGTCACAGCGTCAGCAGGGAATTCCAAACCTGAACAGAATGTTCGTCGGGCGTTGCGTCTTTGGAGCCCCTCCGCCACGACACCGCGCCGACGGAAGCTGGTCGGGACAAAATGCTGTGGGCGGACAGATTGGCGCCCACAACCCAACCGAGAGGCGAGGTATGCGTTACCGCACCCTGGGCACGACCGGCACGGTCGTGTCCACCTACTGCCTGGGCACCATGACCTTCGGCGCGGAGACCGACGACGACGAGGCGTTCGCGCAACTCGACCTGTTCGTCGAGCGGGGCGGCACGTTCATCGACACCGCCGACGTCTACTCCGCCGGGATGTCCGAGCAGATCGTCGGGCGGTGGTTCGCCGAGCGCCCCGGAATCCGCGACCGGGTCGTACTGGCCACCAAGGGCCGCTTCCCGATGGGGCCCGGCGCCAACGACGCCGGCCTGTCCCGCACCCACCTCACCCGGGCGCTGGAGGCCAGCCTGCGCCGACTGGAGGTCGAGACCATCGACCTCTACCAGGCACACGCCTGGGACCCGCTGACCCCGATCGAGGAGACGCTGCGGTTCTTCGACGACGCGGTCCGCGCCGGCAAGATCCGCTACGTCGGCGTCAGCAACTTCACCGGCTGGCAGCTCCAGAAGGCCGCCCTGATCGGCCGCCACCTCAACCTCTCGCCGGTGGTGACGTTGCAGCCGCAGTACAACCTGCTCGCCCGCGACGTCGAGTTCGAACTCGTACCGGTCTGCGAGCAGGAGGGCATCGGCATCCTGCCCTGGTCACCGCTCGGCGGCGGCTGGCTGACCGGCAAGTACAGCCGGGACAGCCGGCCGGCCGGTGCCACCCGGCTGGGCGAGAACCCGCAACGCGGCATGGAGGCGTACGACCCGCGCAACCGCGACGAGCGCACCTGGCGGGTGGTCGACACCGTACGCGACATCGCCGCCGAACGTGGCGTCTCGATGGCCGCCGTCGCGCTGGCCTGGCTGGTCGACCGGCCGGCGGTGACCTCGGTCATCCTCGGCGCGCGTACCCTCGCCCAACTGGAGGACAACCTGACCGCCACCGGGCTGACCCTGGACGCGAAGGAACGCGAGCGGCTCGACGAGGCGAGTGCCCCGGTGGTGGCCGACTACCCGTACGGCGCACCCGGGCGGGAGCAGCGCGACCGGCGGGTGCCGGGCTGATGGACGACCTCGACCTGCTGGACTGGCGCGAGCAGGTGGCCCGGATCTACCTCGGCGGGCTCGACCTCGCCGGCTTCCGGGCCGCCCGGGACGCGTTGTTCGCCGGCCACCCGCAGTCCCCGATCCCGCTCGACCGGCGGGCCGACTTCACCGGGCTGGACTACTTCCCGCCCAACCCGGACGCGGTCGTCGACGTGCCGCTGCGCCCCGCCTCCGGCACCGAGACCATCGACACCGGCGGCCCGGACGGTGTCGTGCGATACCGCCGGGTCGGCATCGCGGAGACCCCGTGGGGCCCGCTGACCCTGTGGTGGATCGAGGCGTACGGCGGCGGTCTGTTCGTGCCGCTGCGCGACGGCACGAGCGGACGGGAGACGTACGGCGGGGGCCGCTACCTGACCGACACCGTCAAGGGCACGTACGGCCGCGGCCTGGTCGTCCTACCCGGCAGCCGGGTACGCCTCGACGTCAACTACGCCTACAACCCGAGCTGCGCGTACGACGACCGGTGGGCCTGCCCGCTGGCCCCGCCGGAGAACCGTCTGGCGGCCCCGATCCCGGCCGGCGAGAAGACGTACCGGCCGGTAACCGCATGATCGACGCGGCCGGCCGGGGCGCTCCCCGGCCGGCCGCGCCATCCGGGCTCAGCGCACCTTCGCCGGCTGCTGTTGCTGGTTCCCCTGGTTCGCCGGCTGGTTCTCGGCCTGCCAGTTCATCCGGGCCAGCACCTGCCGGCCCTGCTCGGCCTGGTCGGCGTCGACCACGACGGTGTAGCGGCCGGCCCGCAGCGAACTCGCCGAGGTGAAGTCGCGGCGGCCGCCGGTCATCGCATGGGCGATGGCACCGAAGATGGCACCCCAGACCGCACCGATGACGACGGCGGTGACGATCACCGCCAACCACGCGGTCGTGGCGAAGATGCCGAACAGCAGGCCGATGAACAGACCGAACCAGGCACCCGTGGCCGCGCCGGCCAGCGCCGCACGACCGGTGGTCATCCGGCCCAGCACCGTCTCGACCAGCGTCAGGTCGGTGCCGACGATCGCCGTGCCCTGGACCGGGAACTTGTTGTCGGACAGGAAGTCGACGGCCCGCTGCGCCGACGCGTAGTCGGGGTAGGCCGCGAGCATGACCGTGGGACGGCCGAGGTCGGTCCCGCCGTGAGCGCCCGGCATGGCCGGTTGCTCGCCGGCCGGACCGGCGGGCAGGTTGTCGCCGCCCGGCCACATGGTGGTGGGCATAGTAGCTCTGCTCATCTCTCGCCTCCTTCGTCAACCGATCGGGTTCCCGCCACCTTTTCGAGGTAACGCGGCCGCCCGGGCGAGATGGTGCGGCACGTCGCCGGCGTGGAACGGGTGTTCGGCGGATTCGATCCGGGCCAGGAAGTCCGCGTAGACGGCCGCCATCCGCAGTTCCGCGACCGGCCGCAGCAGGTCCAGGGCGCGCTCCGGGTCGCAGCCGGGCACGCTCGCCCGCCAGCGGGCCGCCCAGGAACGGGTCAGCGCGGCGGCGACCGCGGGCTCGGTCCCTTCGATGAGCCGCAGGACGTCGAAGGCGGGGTGACCGACCAGGGCGTCCCCCCAGTCGATGACGACCCGCCCGGCCCCACCGGCCCCACCCGCATCGCCGGCCCCACCTGCCCCACCGGCACCGCCGGTCCCGGTGCCGCGGACGTTGCCCGGGTGCAGGTCACCGTGCACGAGCGTGTCCGGGACGCCGCAGTCGGCCACCCGGGCCAGCCGCTCGTCCAGGCCGTCGAGCAGGCCCGCCACCGGTGCCAGGTCGGCGCCGTACGCGGTCAGCACCCGGCGTACGTACGCCGCCAGGGCCGCGCCCCGCCGGTCGGGTACGCCGGCCGCGACCAGCACCGCCACGTCGGCGGCCGCCCGGGTCTGGATCTCGTGGTGGTCGGCGCCGATCGCCTCGCGTTCGGCCGGGCCGGCGCCGTACCGGTCCTCGCCGGGCACATGGTCGAGCAGGATCCGGCCGGTGCCGTCGGCGCCGAGCAGCACCGGGGCGAGCCGTGGCACCGCCCGGCCCAGCCAGCGCAGCACCGCCGCCTCGTGCGCGAGGAAGCCCGGCACCTGCTTGACCCAGACCGGATCGCCGGCCGGGTCCGCACCGGCGGCGTCTGGGCCGGCCGGGTCGAGGCGCCAGATCGCCGACAGGTTCCACGCCCGCCGCTGCACCGGCCGGTACGCCCTGCGGCCGAGTTGCTCCAGCCGGTCCATGGCCCAGCGCAGCGTACGGTCGGGACCGCCCGGGTCGGCCCAGGGCGCCCGCCGGGGGTCCGGGGACAGATCGGTGGCGGCCGGGACCGGCAGCAGCCCGTCCGGGGCGGTGTCGACCTGGGCCAGGTAGGTCACCGTGCCGCCGGGTGGCGCCGGCCGATCGGCGGTGAGCAGCCGCAGGACGGTCACCTCGACGTGATGCCGGGCGCGGGCGGCGGCCACCACGTCGGCGACGTCCTGCCACCACGGGTCGGGTGCGTCGAACGGGGCGAGGGCACCGAGCGGCGCGCCGGTCGGATCGACCAGGATCAGGTTCACGGTACGGGGCACGGGCCGCGACGCTAACCGCCGCGGCGGTGGCCGGCCATCGGTTTTGCCGGCCCCCACCGGGTGAGCGGGGTCACCCGGCCGGGCGATCGGGCCGGGCGGAACCCGGCCTCGGAGCGCGTCGGGCGCCTACATCGAAGGATTTCTTCGCGCCAAATGCCAGGCCTGCCCATTGACATCCCTTTTATCCATCGTCCGTTCGGCTAGATTTCCGGGATACCTTCGGGCTAGGGTTAGACCACTGAACGGCCGAACATGCACCTGAACGACTGACATATCCCGCGGACGGGGTGCAGGGAGGATCACCATGACCGCGACGATCGAGCAGACCGGGACCGCTACCAGGTCCGTGGAAATGCCCGAAGTCAAGCCCGCCGACAGCGCGGCCGAACTGCTGGACGCGATGGCGGCGTTGCCCGCCGACCATCCGTCCCGGCCGGCGCTGCGGGACCGGGCGATCGAGGCCTGGCTGCCGCTGGCCCAGCATCTCGCCCACCGCTACAGCGGCCGGGGCGAGCCGACCGACGACCTGATGCAGACCGCGGCGGTCGGCCTCATCAAGGCGGTCGACAAGTTCGACCCGAGCCGTGGCGTCGACTTCGCCGGTTACGCCATCCCGACCATCATCGGCGAGCTCAAGCGCCACTTCCGGGACCGCACCTGGGACATCCGGGTGCCCCGCCGCCTGCAGGAACTGCGGCTGAGCATCTCCGAGGCGAACAGCACCCTGCTGCAGAGCCTGGGCCGCTCGCCGACGGTCGCCGACATCGCCGCCCATCTCAAGCTCACCGAGGAAGAGGTGCTGGAGGGCCTGGAGGGCGCCCGCGCCTACAACGCGGTGTCGCTGTCGACCCCGACCGGCGACGGCGAGCGGGCCACCGAACTCGGCGACATGCTCGGCGGCGAGGACGGCGAGTTCGAGCTGGCCGAACTGCGGGTCGCGCTCGGGCCGGCACTGTCCACGCTCGACGAGCGTGAGCAGAAGATCCTGACCCTGCGCTTCTACGGCAACCTCACGCAGTCGCAGATCGCCGAGCAGATCGGGGTCTCCCAGATGCACGTCTCGCGGCTGCTCGCCCGCGCCCTGGTGAAGCTGCGCGGCCAGCTCAGCGACACCTACTGACCTTGTTGGTCGGCAAGCGGCGGCCGGATCCTGTGGTGGGGGTCCGGCCGCCGCGCCGTGTCCGTTTCACCACCCGGGCATCAGCCCGGCCAGGGAAGCCGGGCCGCCAGCTGGAAGACGAGTTCGCCGTCCGGGGTACGGCGGACGCCGTGCTCGAGCCACCCGCCGCCCAGGCCGACCCGCTCGGACAGACCGGCCAGACCGACCCGGGCTCCCGGCACCACCGGCCCGCCGACGGGCACCAACCGGTTGCACATCCGTACGCGCAGTTCGCCGTCCGGAGCACGGTCCAGCCGTATCCGCACCTCGCTGCCGGGCGCGTGCTTGCGGGCGTTGGTCAGCCCCTCCTGCAGCACCCGGTACGCGGTACGGCTCGCCGCCGCCGGCGGGGCCACGTCCGGCAGCAGGTTCTCGACCTCGACCACGGTGCCGGCGGCCCGGACGTCGGCGACGAGCCGGTCGAGGTCGGCGAGGCCCGGCTGCGGACGCAGCCCGTCGGCGCTGTCGGGCGCGGCCCGCAGCACCCCGAGGATCTCGCGGAGGTCCTCCAGCGCCTCGTGCGCGCCGACCCGGATCGTCCGGGCCGCCCGGGCGATCTCCTCCGCTGACAGGTCCGACCGCACCTCCAGCGCACCGGCGTGCAGGCTGACCAGGGAGATCCGGTGGGCGAGCACGTCGTGCATCTCGCGGGCGATGCGCTCGCGCTCGAGCACGCGTACCCGGTCGAGGTGCAGCCGGGCCTCGGCCTCGGCCCGCTCCCGCACCACGGCGTCCTTCTCCCGCTGGGCCCGTACGACCGTGCCGACCGCCACCGCGATCGACAGCAGCGCGACGTGGAGGACGTTGGCACCGAGAATCCCCAGGTCCGGGTCCGGCCGGTGGAGCGAGTACGGGACGAAGGCGACCACGTGCAGCCCGGCGACGGCGAGGCTGACCGGCCACCGCCGGTTCGCGGTGACGGTGTAGACCGCGATCAGGACCGCGGCGCCGACGAACTCGGTGATCGGCATGATCGCCGCCAGCAGCAGCGCGACCCCGACCGGCCAGCGGCGCCGCCACCACAGGGCGAGACAGCCGACCCCGGAGAGGACCAGCGCGAAGAAGAGCGTGCCGCCGGTCACGGTGCCCAGGATCTCGGCCGTACCCGCCGCCTCCATGGCGACCAGCGCGGCCACCCCGATCGCGGCGAGGTCGACGACCGCCTCGCGCAACGACCGGCGGTGCCGGCGGCGCCCGGCGGGAGCCCGCGGCCCCTCCCCCGGCACGCCGGTCACGACCGTGCCGTCGCCCGTTTCCTCCACAGGCACGACGGTATGCCGGCCGCGCTGCCCGGAACAGTCGCCGAAAGTAGATCGGCCCGGCTCCGCACGCGGCGGGACCGGGCCGATGCCGACGGGAACGCCGCCGGTGGCTAGCGGGCCGGCGGTGGCTGCGGGCGCCGCCACATCGGCCAGAACGGGGTGCCGTCGGGCACCCGGAACGGCTCGCCGACCGCGTAGCCGTGCCGCCGGTAGAGGTCGCGGCTGCGGGCGCTGCTCGCCTCCAGGTAGGCGGGCATGCCCTTGGCGTCGAGCCGGGCGTGGTGGTGGCGCAGCAGCGCCGACCCGCTGCCGGTGCCCTGCCGGGCCGGTGCCACGGCGAGGAACGCCAGGTGGTGGTGTGCCTCGTGCGGGTGGTTGGCGTCGAACAGGTCGTCGAGGTGCAGGAACCGGTCGGTCCACTCCCCGCAGACCCGCTCCACCCGGACCTCGTAGTCGACCGGGGGTGGTGGCGGCTCGCCGTCGCGCGGGAACCACACCGCGACCGCCGACCGGTCGCCGGTGACGTACACCAGGCCGAAGGTCAGGGCGTACTCGACCAGGATCTCGAAGTTGCCGGCGAGCACCGCCCGGCGGGTGGCACGGTCGGGCACCAGCCAGCCGGAGACCGGTAGCGGCGCGAACGCCTCGGCGATCAGGGCGGCGATGGCGGGCGCCTCGTCGGCCGCGGGCCGTTCGGGGGCGGGGCCGCTCACCGCGTCGTCCCGGTGCTCGCCCGATCGTCGGTGCCCGCCCGTTCGTCGGCGCTCGGGGGTCCGTCGGCCGGGGTGGTCCGGTCGCCCGGCGGCGCCCCGCCGGCGCCGGCCCGCTGGAGCGGCAGCAGCGCGGTGGCGCGTTCGGCGCCGAGCCCGATGGTGGCGTACACGTCCGGCCGCCGGCCGCGCAGCACCAGGCCCCAGGCAGTGCCGACCAGGGCCGCGACCAGGTAGGCCGACGGGAAGATCCAGCGCAGCGGCGAGTCGGCGGCGACACCGAGCAGGTCGGCGAAGTTGGCCAGCGCGGTGAGCGCGATGACGGCCAGCGCGACGGCGGCCAGGCCGGGCGCGAAGACCCGCCGCCACAGCGGCTCGCCGGACGGCTGCCGGACGAAGAACACCACCACCGACACCGAGGTCGCGGTGATCAGCAGCAGCAGGCCGAACCCGCCGACCGTGCCGCCCCAGAAGAAGAGCTGGACCAGCGGGTCCCATCCGGCGACGGCGTACGTGAGGATGACGGCCAGCCCGAGCGCGGTCTGGGCCACCGAGCCGCCGCGCGGGGCGCCGGTACGCGGGGACGTCTGCCCGAAGACGGCCGGCAGGACCCGTTCGCGGCCGAGCGCGAAGGCGTACCGGGCGGTGGTGTTGTGGAACGAGATCATGGCGGCGAGCAGCGAGGTGAGGAACAGCGCGTGTCCGATATGGACGATGGGCTCGCCGAGCCGGGCCCCGGCCAGGTTGAAGATGACCTCGGTGCCCTCGGCCCGGGAGACCTCGACGATGCGGCCGGGACCGGTCGCGACGGTCATCGCCCACGCCGACAGCGCGTAGAGGCCGCCGATGATCGCCACCGACAGGTACGTGGCGACCGGCACGGTCCGTCCGGGGTCCTTGCTCTCCTCGCTGAAGACGACCGCGGACTCGAAGCCGCTGAAGCCGGTGGTGGCCAGCACCAGGATCGCCCCGACGCCGGGGACGAGGAGGTTGCCGGGCGCGAGGGTGTCGAAGGTGAGCTGCCCGCCGGCCGGCCGGAGCAGGTTCGCGGCATCGAAGACGAGGATGATCGCGATCTCGGAGAGCAGCAGTACGGCGAGCACCATCCCGTTGACGTCGACCCGCAGCACGCCGAGCGCGCCGACGACGGCCCACGCGACGAGGGCGACGACCCACCACTCGGTCCGCAGTCCGAACCACTGGTCGATGACGGGTGCGGCGGCGGCACCGATGGCGCCGTACAGGCCGACCTGCAACGCGTTGTAGGCGATCAGGGCGACCCAGGCGGCGCCCACGCCGAAGGGCCGGCCGAGCCCACGGGCGATGTAGGCGTAGAAGGCGCCGGCGTTGGCGACCCGGCGGGCCATCGCGACGTAGCCGACCGAGAACAGGCCGAGGAGTACGGCGATGACAAGGAAGGCGAGCGGGATGCCGGTGACGCCGGTGACGGCGTACCCGGTGGTGACCAGGCCGGCGACCACGGTCAGCGGGGCGGCGGCGGACAGCACGAAGAAGATCACGGAGGGGATGCCCAGCCGGTTGCGGGCGAGGGCGGACGAGACGTTGCTCGGGCGGCTCCGGGTTGTGCTCAGGGTCATTGGACTGCTCCGTTTACGGGGGAGGACTGCGGATGTCCATTGCGGCGGATCTATTGGCGGTGGCTGAGCACCGCCGCTCCGACGGCCGCCTCGGTGTGCGCGACGAGTTCGCGCAGCGGCGGGGTCAGGTCGGTGAGCAACCGGTCGACGAGGCGCTGCGCCTCGGACCGGCCGTGCCAGAGCACCTCACGGGTGAGGTTGGTGGCGCCGACCAGGCCGAGCAGCGCCAGGTCCGCCTGGTCGGCCGCCTCGCCGCGGTCGACCAGGGCCCGCAGCCGGGTCGCCGGCCACGCCGCGGCGTTGATGTCGACCGGCAGGTAGGCGGTCGTGGTACGCAGCAGCCGCCGGAACTCGTGGCGGCGTACGACGCCGGAGCGGGCGAGCCGCTCACCGACCGAGCCGGCCGCGCCGTGCCGCAGGAAGTCGATCCAGAGCCGGATCTGCCGGTGCTGTGCCTCGCCGGCCAACTGGTCGAGCACCGTGTGGGCGAGGGCGTCGGGCGGCGGGCGCCGGTCGACGATGGTCAGCTCGCCCGACTCCACTGTGATCCGTCCAAAGAGGAGCAGTTCGCCGAGGAGCGCGGCGGCCAGCCCGATCCCCGTGGCACCGGGGTTGAAGCGGGGTTTTCCGGTGGCGTCGTCGTGGGCGATGAGGAAGAACTCATCGGCGAGTAGCACAGTTCTCCTCTCGATACGGTATGTCACGACCGGACGCCGCCAAGAAGGATGCATCCCATGTGGACAGATGTGCAAGCCCGGTAACCAGCTGGTTACATTCGGGCCGGACTGACCTGGGGGTGCCCATAGCGTGGGAAGTGGCCGTATCGGCATCCGGGACAATGAACGGATGCTGAGCGCCCGGATGCCCGATCTGCCGGTCCGCGCGGTGCTGCCGGCCGTGACCGGGGCACTGCAGCGGGCCGGCAGCGCCGTGCTGGTCGCCCCGCCCGGCACCGGCAAGACGACCCTCGTGCCGCTGGCCCTGGCCGGCGCCGGCCGGGTCGTGGTCGCCGAACCGCGCCGGGTCGCCGCCCGCGCCGCCGCCCGCCGGATGGCCGACCTGCTCGGCGAACAGGTCGGCGACACCGTCGGCTACACCGTGCGCGGCGAGCGGCGGGTCGGCCCGCGCACCCGGGTCGAGGTGGTCACCACCGGCGTCCTGGTACGCCGGCTGCAACGCGACCCCGAACTGCCCGGCACCGACGTCGTGCTGCTCGACGAGTGCCACGAGCGGCACCTGGACACCGACCTGGCGCTCGCGTTCACCGTCGACGTACGCGCCACGCTGCGGCCCGACCTGCGGCTGCTGGCGACCAGCGCGACCGCCGACGCCCGGCGGCTGTCCGCCGTACTCGGCCCGGACCGGCCGGCCCCCGTGGTGGTGGCGGAGTCGGCGCTCTTCCCGGTCGACGTGGTCTGGGCACCGCCCGGCCCGGTCGACCCGCCGCACGGGCTGCGGGTCGACCCGCGCCTGCTCGACCACGTGGCCGCCACCGTCCGGGTGGCGCTGCGCGACGACACCGGGGACGTGCTCGTCTTCCTGCCCGGCGCCGGCGAGATCGCGGCGGTCGCCGGCCGGCTCGGCGACCTGCGTGGCGACGTCGACGTGATCGCCCTGCACGGCCGGCAGTCCGGCCGCGAGCAGGACGCCGCGCTGCGGGCCGCCGCCCGCCGCCGGGTGATCCTGGCGACCGCCGTGTCCGAGAGCAGCCTGACCGTTCCCGGGGTCCGGGTCGTCGTCGACGCCGGGCTGGCCCGGGTGCCGCGTACCGACCACGCGCGGGGGCTCGGGGCGCTGGTGACCGTACCGGCGTCGCGGGCGGCGGCGACCCAGCGTGCCGGCCGGGCCGGTCGGGAGGCGCCCGGCCGGGTCTACCGCTGCTGGCCGGCGGCCACGCACGAGCGGCTGCCCGCGCACGCCGAGCCGGAGGTCGCGGTCGCCGACCTCACCGGGTTCGCGCTGCAACTCGCCTGCTGGGGCGCCCCGGACGGGACCGGGCTGGCCCTGCCCGACCCACCGCCGGAGGGCGCGCTGCGGGTCGCCACGGCCACCCTGGCCGCGCTCGGGGCGGTCGACGCCGACGGCCGGGTCACGCCGCGCGGGCGCTCGATCGCCGCCACCGGTACGCATCCACGGCTGGCCCGGGCACTGCTCGACGGGGCCGGCACGATCGGCGCGCGGCGGGCCGCCGAGGTCGTCGCGCTGCTGTCCGACGAGGGTCCGGCCGGCTCCGGCGACGACCTGGTGACCGCCTGGCGGCGGCTGCGTACCGGCGCCGACCAGGCGGCGACGGCCCGGTGGCGCACCGAGGTACGCCGGTTGACCACCGCACTCGGGTCCGGCACACCGGACCCCGACCACCCGGCCCCCGACACCCCGGTCACCGACGATCTTGCCGCCGGGCTGCTGGTCGGGCTCGCGTACCCGGAGCGGCTGGCCCGGCTGCGGCCGGGCGCCACCACGACGTACCTGATGGCCGGCGGCACCGCCGCGGACCTGCCGCCCGGGTCGGGCCTGGCCGGGACGCCGTGGCTGGCGATCGCGGTGGCCGACCGCTCCCCCGGGCGCGGCGGCGCCCGGATCCGGCTGGCCGCCGCCATCGACGAGGCGACCGCCCGGGAGGCCGGCGCGGCCCAACTGAGCCGGGAGCGGGAGGTCGGCTGGGTGGACGGCGACGTGGTGGCCCGCGACGTGGAGCGGCTCGGCGCGATCGTGCTCGCCGACCGGCCGATCGCCCGGCCGGACCCGGCGGCGGTCGGCGCGGCGCTGCGCGGCGGGCTGGAGCGCGCGGGGCTGACGCTGCTGACCTGGACACCGGCCGCGCGGGCGCTGCGCGAACGGCTGGCGTTCTGCCGGCTGGCACTGGGCGAGCCCTGGCCGGCGGTCGACGACGCGGCGCTGCTCGACCGGGTCGACGCCTGGCTGGGCCCGGAACTGGCCGGCGCGGTCCGGCGGGCCGACCTGGCCCGGATCGACGTGGCCGCGGCGCTGCGCCGGCTGGTGCCCTGGCCGCAGGCGGCCCGACTGGACGAGGTCGCGCCGGAGCGGCTGGCGGTGCCGAGCGGGTCACGGGTCCGGGTCGACTACACCGATCCGGCCGCCCCGGTGCTCGCGGTCAAGCTCCAGGAGACGTTCGGCTGGGCCGACGCGCCCCGGCTGGCCGACGGCCGGGTTGCGGTGCTGCTGCACCTGTTGTCGCCGGCCGGCCGCCCGGTCGCGGTGACCCGCGACCTGGCGTCGTTCTGGCGCACCGGCTACCGGCAGGTGCGGGCCGAGTTGCGCGGCCGCTATCCGCGCCACCCGTGGCCGGAGGATCCGACCACGGCCGAGCCGACCGGGCGGACCCGCCCGCGCCGGGGCTGACCGGCGGTCCGTCCCCGGGGTCGCGGGGTCATTCGACGATGTCGGCGACGACCACGGTGATGTTGTCCGGGCCGCCGGCGCGCAGCGCCAGGTCGACGAGGCGGCGGGCGCACTCCTCCGGGTCCGGATAGCCGTTCAGGGTCTCCGCGAGGGTGCCCTCACGGACGACGTTGGACAGTCCGTCGCTGCACAGCAGCCACCGGTCGCCGGCCCGGGGGGCGCTGACGGTGTAGGCGGGGACGACCGGATCACCCTGGAGGGCCTGGGTGACCACGGCCCGGCGCGGGTGGTTCATCGCCTCCTCCGGGGTGATCACGCCCTCGTCGACGAGCATCTGGACGAACGTGTCGTCCCTGGTCACCTGCTCCAGCACCCCGCCGCGCAGCAGGTAGGCGCGCGAGTCACCGACGTGCGCGAGGGCCAGGCCGGTGCCGGTCGCCGACATCAGCAGCGCGGTGAGGGTGGTGCCCATCCCCTCGCGCCCCGGGTCCTCGACCACCGCGGCCCGGATCCGTTCGCCGGCCAACTCGACCGCCCCGCGCAACGCGTCGACGAGCCCGTCGTCGGGGGTGGGCACGTCCAGCGGCGTGACGGCGGCGATGGCGATCTCGCTGGCGAGGTCACCGGCCGCCATCCCGCCCATCCCGTCGGCGACGGTGACGAGGAACGGGCCGGCGTGGACGGAGTCCTGGTTTGCGCTCCGGATCAGTCCACGGTCGCTCACCGCCGCAGAACGCAGCTTCAGGGTCATGGCAGGCAGCCTGCCAGTAGGAGGGCCACCATGTCTCTAGTGAATCACCGTGCGTCTTGTCGATCGAGGACATCTCACATATGAAATCGGATAAAACACCCGGCTCCCCTCTCGGTCGGCGCACATCCAGTAACGTCGATTGACAGGTCGGAAATGCGCTGGCAACATCGGACGGGGACTGGGAGCGCTCCCAGCTCTTGCCGCCCGCGGCCGCCGGTCGGGCCCGTCGGTGGCCGTCGCGGGCACCACCCCGCCACCGGAAGGACCGCCGTGCCCCGCACCCGAAACCGTCCCCGAAGCCGCCCCCGGCGCACCGCCACGACCCTCGCCGGCACCGCCACCGCCGTCGCGCTCGTCCTCATCGTGGCCGCCGCCCCGGCCGGCGCCAACCCCACCGCCCCGCACCCCGCCGGTCCGCCCGGCACCGCCCAGGAGGAGCCGCCGGAGCAGATCGAGAACGGCGACTTCAGCAACGGCACCGCCGGCTGGTTCACGTACGGGACCACGTCGAGCGGGATCGTCGACGGGCGGCTGTGCGCCGACGCCCCCGGCGGACTGGTCAACCCGTGGGACGGCGGGATCGGGCAGAACGACGTACCGCTGATCGCCGGGGAGACGTACGCGCTGTCCTTCGAGGCGTCGGCCGACCCCGGCGCGACGGTACGGACGACCGTGCAACTCGGCGGCGAGCCGTACACGTCGTTCCTGGTCCGTGACGTGGCGCTGACCGCGCAGCCGCAGCGGTTCGAATACACCTTCACCGTCACCGAGGACACCGAACGCGGCCAGGTCGCCTTCCAGATCGGCGCCAACCCGCACGACTACACGGTCTGCCTCGACAACGTGTCGCTGCGCGGCGGCGAGGAGGAGCCGCCGTACGAGCCGGACACCGGCCCCCGCGTGCGGGTGAACCAGGTCGGCTACCTGCCCGGCGGCCCGAAGCACGCGACCCTGGTCACCGCCGCCGAGGCCCTGCCGTGGACGCTGGCCGACGCCGCCGGAACCGTGGTCGCGCAGGGCACCACCACCCCGCGCGGCGTCGACCAGGCGTCGGCGCAGAACGTGCACACCATCACGTTCACCGGCCACACCGCGCCCGGCACCGGCTACCGGCTGACCGCCGACGGCGAGACCAGCCATCCGTTCGACATCACCGGCGACCTCTACGACCAACTGCGCTCCGACGCGCTGCAGTTCTTCTACGTCCAACGCAGCGGGATCGAGATCGACGGCGACCTGGTCGGTGCCGAGTACGCCCGACCGGCCGGACACCTCGGTGTCGCCCCGAACCGCGGCGACGTCGACGTGCCGTGCCAGCCCGGCGTCTGCGACTACCGGCTCGACGTACGCGGTGGCTGGTACGACGCCGGCGACCACGGCAAGTACGTCGTCAACGGCGGCCTGGCCACCTACCAGCTGCTGAGCGCCTTCGAGCGGACCAAGACGGCGGCCAGCGCCGGCGGTGGTGCCGCGCTCGGCGACGCCACGCTGCGGGTGCCCGAGCGCGGCAACGGCGTACCGGACATCCTCGACGAGGCCCGCTGGGAGCTGGAGTTCCTGCTGCGCATGCAGGTGCCGGCCGGCAAGCCGCTGGCCGGGATGGCCCACCACAAGATCCACGACCGGAACTGGACCGGGATGCCGCTGGCCCCCGAGGACGACCCCGAACTGCGCGAGCTGCACCCGCCGTCGACCGCGGCGACGCTCAACCTCGCCGCCACCGCCGCCCACGCCGGCCGGCTCTACGCCCCGTACGACGCGGCGTTCGCGGCCCGCGCGCTGACCGCGGCGAAGACGGCGTACGCGGCCGCCAAGGCCAACCCCACCCGGTACGCCGACCCCAACGACGGCAACGGCGGCGGCGCCTACAGCGACGGCGACGTCAGCGACGAGTTCTACTGGGCGGCGGCCCAGCTCTACCTGACCACCGGCGAGGCCGGCTACCTCGCCGACCTGACCGCGTCGCCGCACCACACCGGCGACGTGTTCGACGCCAACGGCTTCAGCTGGCCCTCGACCGCCGCGCTCGGCCGGCTCGACCTGGCCACCGTCCCCAGTGGACTCCCCAGCGCCGAGCGGGACCGGATCCGGGCCTCCGTGGTCGCCGCCGCCGACGCCCACCGCGCCACCCAGGCCGGCCAGGCGTACGGGCTGCCGCTGCCCGGCGCGGCCGGCAGCTACTTCTGGGGCGGCAACGGCAACATCCTCAACAACGGGGTCGTGCTGGCCACCGCGTACGACCTCACCGGCGACGTCGGATACCGCGACGCGGCCGTCCAGACGATCGACTACATCCTGGGCCGCAACGCGCTCAACCAGTCGTACGTCACCGGCTGGGGCGAGAAGGCGTCCCGCAACCAGCACAGCCGGATCTTCGGCAACCAGCTCGACCCGGCCTCACCGAACCCGCCGGACGGATCGATCGCCGGCGGCGCCAACGCCAGCCTCGACGACCCGTTCGCGGCACAGCTGCTCGCCGGCTGCGCGCCGATGTTCTGCTACGTCGACGACATCGCCTCGTACGCCACCAACGAGGTCGCCATCAACTGGAACTCGGCGCTGGCCTGGATGGCGTCGTTTCTGGCCGACCAGGGCGCGGCGGAGCAGCCGGCGCCGAGCACGTGCCGGGTCAGCTACGTCAACTACGGCATCTGGCACGGTGGGGGCGGCTTCACCGCGCAGGTCACCATCACCAACACCGGTACGGCGCCGGTCGACGGCTGGACCGTCGGCTTCGCCTTCAGCGGCGCGCAGAAGGTCCGGGAGGCGTGGATGGCCGGGGTGACCCAGCAGGGTGCCACGGTCACCGCCCGCAACGAGACCTACAACCGTCGCATCCCGGCGGGCGGGACGGTGACCTTCGGCTTCAACGCCACCACCAATCCGACCCTGGCCACCCCCTCCCCCACCCTCTTCACCCTCAACGCCACCCCCTGCACCACCTGACCCACCAAACCCCGCCCGCGTCCCCGCCCCGCCCCGCACGCCCGCACGGCCCCACACGCGCCCGCGCCCGCGCCGCGTTGACCAAGGACTAGTTGCCAGGGATCGTGTCCGGCTTAACCCGAAAGATCCCCTTGATCAACGCGGCGGGCGGGCTACGCGGGGGCGGGCTGCTGCGTAGGGGCGGGGAGACGCTCCTGTGGTGCGTCAACCGGCCACCGCCCCCACGTCCTTCGTGACGTGGGGGTGCGTGGTGATCGTTAGTTGTTCCGCCGTTGTAGGTACGGCGTGTCGAGCTGCTGGGCAACTGATGATCACGGGTGCCTGGCGGTTTGCCGGGGAAGAACTCTGGTGTTGTGGTTCACAGCGAATTCGGCGTACGCACAGCGAATTCGCTGTGGGGCGTGACAGTGGTATTCGGCCTCCGGGTGGTCGGGTGGACCGGGCCGGCACGGCGGCCGAGAGCCGGGGCGGGACGCTCCTGTGGTGCGCCAGGCGGCTGGGGTGCGGATGTGGCGGGCGAGGTCGCGTAGCAAGGTCAGGGCGGTGCTGGCTTCGACCGCGGCACGGCGGGCGGTGCCTTCCACGGCCCAGGCCCGCGGCCCTGAGCGCTGCCCGGCCCGGCGAGCAGTTCACCACTGTGCCGAAACACGCCAGCCGCTGACTGACGGTCAAGCTCCTGACCAGGCCAAACGCCACCCGCCAGGCCGGCGCAGGGGGTAGCGGACGGACAAGTCGAGCCCAAGGCACGAAGCCGGTCAGAGCAAGGGTCACGCCTGCTACCACCCGCATCAGCTCACCACTGATGAACCGGCCCCGCCGCTCACAGTCAGCCGTGAGCCGGCGGGACCGGGTCGGGGGTGCCGTACGGCACGTCGGGGCGGCACCGGCGGACCCTGGCCGCCGCCAGCTCGCCGCCCACGGCCAGGCCGAAGCGGTCGACCGCCGCCAGCCCGTACGCGCTGCACGTCGGGGTGAACCGGCAGCGGGTCGGCAGCCGGTGCGACAGCCACCGCCGGTAGCCGCGGATCGCGGCGAGGCCGGCCCGGTCGACCATCCCGGACCGGAAAGCCGGTGACGTCCGCGCCGTGGTGGATGGGCCTGGCCGCACTGCCGCGGACGTACCCGGTCGGGCCGGGACGGGCGGGCGACGGCGGGCCCGGGTCGGCCGGACCCGGGCGGCGGCCCCGGCGGTGGCCGAGCCGAGCAGGAGCAGGCCGGAGAAGAGGCCGAAATTGCAGGACGGGAAGTCGCAGCTACATACGTCGCAGCCGTCGAGCCAGTCGCGCTTCCTGCGCCGCCGCCGGTTGTCGCGGCGTCGTACATGCATCATCGCGTCATGATGCGCCAGCGGCACAAGGGGGCGGCGGGCGGCTACCCCAGCATCTGGTCGGTGTAGCACCAGCGCCACGACTGGTCCGGCTCGAACGAGCGGATCACCGGGTGGCCGGACTCCTGGAAGTGCGCGGTCGCGTGCCGGTACGGCGACGAGTCGCAGCAGCCGACGTGCCCGCAGGTCAGGCAGAGCCGCAGGTGCACCCAGTCGGTGTTGCCGTCGCGCAGGCAGTCCTGGCAGCCCTGCGTGGTCTGCGGCCGCGGTGCGCCGGCCTCGGCCAGGTGGGCGCAGGTCATCACGGGGTCCTCTCGCGCAGCAGGGATTCCTCGAGGTCGAGGTCGCGCAGGGTGCGGACCAGGACCTCCTCGGGAATCCGCCCCTCGTCGCGGGCGGTCCGGAAGACGTCCCGTTCGGCGGCGATCATCTCCTGCCGCAGTCGCCGGTACGCCGCCGACGGGGTCTCCCGGTCGCCGCCGCCGATGCGTTCCCAGGCGGTGTTGGTGCGCTCGTCGACCAGCCCGCGCAGCCGGTCGACGACGCCCGCCGGGGCGCCGTCGGCGCAGGCGTCGAGGCGTTCCCGGGCGGCCTGGCCGGCATGGTTCTGCACCTCGGCCTCGACCAGCGCGTCCTGGGTCGGGTCGTCGGGTTCGAGGCGGAGCCGGCGGGCGACGACCGGCAGGCTCGCCCCCTGGAGCACGACGGTCACCACGATGACGGTGAACGCGATCCAGATGAACAGCCCGCGCGGGTACGGCGCACCGCCGGCCAGGCTCATCGGCAGGGCGAGGGCGGCGGCCAGGGTGACCACGCCGCGCATGCCGGCCCACCCGATCAGGGTCGGCACCTTCGCGGGCGGCCGGGGGTCGCGGCGGCGGATCCGGGGCACCAGCCGGGCCACGTAGGTGGCCGGGTAGACCCAGACGAACCGGATGGCCAGCACGGCGGCCAGCACCGCCCCGGTGACCACGGTGGCGGTCACCGGTGCCGTGTCGATGTCCCGGACGATCTCCCGCAACTGGAGCCCGACGAGCAGGAAGACCAGGCCCTCGAGCAGGAAGTTGACCAGCCGCCAGAAGGCGTGCATCTGGAGCCGGGAGGCGGCCGAGAGCAGGACCGGCAGTTTGTGGCCGAGGGCCAGCCCGGCGACGACGACGGCGACGATGCCGGAGGCGTGCAACAGTTCGGCGATCAGCGCCACGCCCAGCGGGGTGAGCAGGGACAGCGCGTTGTCCAGCAGCGGATCCTTGATCGCCCGGTGGACGCGGCCGATGAGAACGGCGGCGACCGCCCCGATCAGTACCCCGCCACCGGCGTCGCGGGCGACCTCGACGGCGATCTCGCCGACGGTGACGGCGGTGCCGGCCATCGCGGCGATCGAGACCCGTAGCAGCACCAGCGCGGAGGCGTCGTTGATCAGGCTCTCGCCCTCCAGGATCGTGACGATCCGTCGGGGCAGGCCGATCCGGCGGGCGACCGCGGTCGCGGCGACGGCGTCGGGCGGCGCGACGACCGCGCCGAGCGCCACGCAGGCCGCGAACGGTACGTCGGGCAGCAGGGCGTGCAGCACGAACCCGACGGTGAACGCGGTGACGATGACCAGGCCGATGGCGAGCAGCAGGATCGGGCGCAGGTTGTAGCGGAACGCCGGCACCGAGGTCTCCAGCGCGGCGACGTAGAGCAGCGGCGGCAGGATGCCGATGAGGACGAGTTCGGGGTCGAGCCGTACGTCGGGAAAGCCGGGCACGAACGACAGGGCCAGCCCGACGACGACGAGCAGGATCGGTGCGAGCACGCCGAGCCGGCGGGCCAGTGCCGCGCCCAGCACCGCGGTGCCGAGCAGCACGACGGCGTCGACGAGCACGTGCATGGGTGGAGCGTATTGCCCGAAACGCCCCGGTGGAGGCGAGTCGGCCGGGCCACCTCACTCGCTGTGTGCGCCCGCGCCGGCTCCGGCCGACTTCCCCTCGCCGACCCACACCGTCTTGACGTTGCAGAACTCGCGGATGCCGTGCGCGGACAGTTCGCGGCCGTACCCGGAGTTCTTGACGCCGCCGAACGGCAACTGCGGGTACGAGGTGGTCATGCCGTTGACGAAGACGCTGCCGGCGTCGAGGTCCTCGGCGAACCGCTCCTGCTCGCCGGCGTCGGTCGTCCACGCGTTGGCGCCCAGCCCGTAGCTGGTGCCGTTGGCCAGTTCGACGGCCTCGTCGTACGACGTCACCCGGAACAGGCCGGCGACCGGCCCGAAGACCTCCTCGGCCCACATCCGCATCGGCGGGCGCAGGTCGGCGACGACGGTCGGCGGATACCACCAGCCGCCGCCCTCGCCACGCTGGCCGCCGCACAGCACCCGGGCGCCCTTGGCGACCGCGTCGGCGACCTGCTCCTCCACGCTGTCGCGGCCCCGGTCGGTGGCGAGCGGCCCGACGTCGGTGTCGTCGGCCATCGGGTCGCCGACCTTCAGCGCCGACATCCGGGCGACGAACTCGTCGCAGAACGCGTCGTAGACGTCGGCGTGCACGATGAACCGCTTGGCGGCGATGCACGACTGGCCGTTGTTCTGGCAGCGGGCGGTGGTCGCCACCTGCGCCGCCAGCGCGATGTCGGCCGACGGCATGACCACGAACGGGTCGCTGCCGCCGAGTTCGAGCACGGTCTTCTTGATCTGCCGGCCGGCGGCGGCGGCGATGGCCCGGCCGGCCGGCTCGCTGCCGGTCAGCGTCGCGGCGCGGACCCTCGGGTCGCCCAGGATCGGCTCGACGGCGTCCGAGCCGACCAGCAGGGCCTGGAACGCGCCGGCCGGGAAGCCGGCCCGGCGGAAGAGTTCGTCGAGGAACAGCGCGGTCTGCGGCACGTTCGAGGCGTGTTTGAGCAGGCCGACGTTGCCGGCCATCAGCGCCGGGGCGGCGAACCGCATGACCTGCCAGAGCGGGAAGTTCCACGGCATGACGGCCAGTACCGGCCCGATGGGCCGGTAGCGGGCGTACGCCTTGACCGCCCCGACCTGGGCGGCGTCGGCCGGCTCGTCGGCGAGGTACGCCTCGGCGTGCGCGGCGTAGAAGCGGGCCGCGTCGGCGCACTTGGTGACCTCGGCCTTCGCGGCGGCCAGGGTCTTGCCCATCTCGGTCGTCATCAGCCGGGCGACCTGGTCACGCTCGGCGTCCAGCAGGTCGGCGGCGGCGGTCAGCCACCGCGCCCGCTGCCCGAAGGACGTACGACGCAGGGTGTCGAACGCGGCGGCGGCCCGGCCGATGGCGGCGTCGACCTGCTCGGACGTCATCGGGTCGAAGGTCTTCAGCACCTGTCCGGTGGCCGGATTGGTCGTGGCGATCGACACGTCGTGCTCCTCACTCGAACAGCGAGTAGTTGCCCCCGGGATCCTCGCGGCGGCGGGCGCGGCGGCGGCGCTGCACGACGACCAGGTCGATCGCCGCGACCGCGGCCAGCAAGGCCAGCACCACGGCCAGCCACGGCACGTCCGAACGGGCGGCCAGAAGGGCCAGGACGGCGCTCATCGCCAGACCGAAACCGGCCAGCAGCAGTCGCAGGTTCAGCGCCGTGTACGGCCGGTCGTGGGTGCCCCGACGCCCCCGGGGCTGGGCTTTCGTGGCCATACGGTTGGTCTACCCGAGCCCTGTCCCGGCTAACCTCGCTGGTCACCGGGTGGGCGGTACCAGCCAGAATGAGCACCGCTACTCATCCACCGGACCGCCGCCCATCGGAAAGCTGACCAGATGATCGATCGCATCCCGCCCCACAGCCACGCGCAGTCGCGGGTCGGCATCACCGCGGTCGGCGCCAGCCTCCCCGAACGGGTGCTCGCCACCACCGACCTCGAAGAACAGGTCGCCACGGCCAGCGGATTCGCGCTGCCCAACCGGATCTTCACCACGATGACCGGCATCGAACAGCGCCGGATCGCCGCCGACGACGAGTACGCCTCCGCCCTCGCGGTACGCGCCGGCCGCCAGGCGCTCACGGCCGCCGACCTGGAGCCGGCCGACATCGACCTGCTGATCTTCGCCTCGGCGACCCGCGACGTCGTCGAGCCGGCGACCGCCCACATCGTGCAGGCCGAACTCGGCACCCGGGCGCACGCCGTCGACCTGACCAACGCCTGCAACAGCTTCGTCAACGGCATCGACGCCGCGCGCGCCTTCGTCCTCGCCGGCCGGGCCACCCGGGCGCTGGTCGTCACCGGCGAGACACCGACCAGGTCGATGCGCTGGCAGCTCGCCGACCTGGCCCAGGCCCGTGCCGCGTTCGCCGGCTTCACGTTCGGCGACGCCGGGGCCGCCGTCGTCGTCGAACCGGTCGCCTCCGGCGGCATCCTCGACGTCGACACGGAGACGCACTCCGAGCACTGGACGGTCGGCGGGATCGACGGCGGCGGCTCCCGGTTCCCGCGCGGCGACGAGCACACCTACTTCCGCGGCGACGGGCACGCCCTGCGCGGCGTCTTCGAGAAGATCGGTACGGCGATCCTGGACCGGGTCCGGCACCGGACCGGGCTGGACTGGGCCGACTACGCGAAGGTGCTGGTGCACCAGGTGACCGGCCCCTATCTTGACCGGTTCGTCGAGGTGACCGGGGTGCCGAAGGAGAAGCTCGAGGTCACCGTGACCGGCCTGGGCAACATGGCCAGCGCCACGCTGGGCGTGCAGTTGGCCCGGGTCGACCCGCACCTGCGCCCCGGCGACCGGGTGCTGTTCATCGGCCTCGGCGGCGGCGTCAGCGTGATGACGATGGTCTGGGAGAAGTGATGTCCCAACTTTGGGTCGTGGTGCCGGCGTACAACGAGGTGACCCGGATCGGGGGCACCCTCGACGCGCTGGCCGCCCAGACCGACCTCGACTTCACCCTGCTCGTCGTCGACAACGGCTCCACCGACGGCACCGCCGACGTCGTACACCGGTTCGCGGCGACTGCCCCGGTGCCCGTACTGCTGATCCGGGAGCCGGACAAGGGCGTCGGCTGCGCGGTCGACACCGGTTTCCGGCACGCGATCACGCACGGTGCGCTGCTGCTGGCGCGTACCGACGCGGACTGCCTGCCGGCCCCCGGCTGGGTCGCCGCCGCCCGGGCCGCGCTGACCGCCGGGGCCGGCATGGTCTGCGGCCGGATCAGCGCCCGCCGCGACGAGCACGGGCCGCTCGGCCGGGCCGGGTTCCGGATGGTGGTCGCGATCGCGGCGGCGTTCGGCCGGCTGCGGCCGGCCCACCGCGAGGCCGGCTACCTGGCGCCCTACCGGATGCACGCCGGCAACAACATGGCGATCACCGCCGCCCTCTACCTGGCCTGCGGCGGCATGCCCCGCCGCCCGTCGCCGACCGACCGCACGTTCCTCAACCGGGTACGCCGCACCACGCCCGCGATCGCCCGCAGCCGCACGATGGTGGTGGCGAACTCGACCCGCCGGCTGCGGGCGTACGGCCTGCGCCGTTCCGCCCGCTGGTATCTCGACCGGGGCAGCGGCGACCTGACCCCGGACCCACGCTGATGCTCGACGAACTCGCCGCCGCGCTGCGCCGGCACCCGGACCGTCCGGCGGTCCTGGCCGCCCGCCGGTCCGGCACCACCCGGGTACGCGCCACCCGGGGCGACCTGGCCGGGCTGGCCGACCGGTACGCCGCCGCCCTGCACCACCGTGGGCTCGCCGAGGGCGACACGCTCGGGGTGGCGGTCCGCCCCGGCCCCCGCGCCCTGTCGGTGATGCTGGCCGCGTTCCGGCTCGGGCTGCGGGTCGCCGTACTCGACCCGTCGGCCGGCGCCGACGTACTCACCGCCCGGCTCCGGCTGGCCGCCCCGGCGCTGGTGGTGGCCGACGCGGCCGCGCAGGCGGTCGCCGGCTGGGCCCGGCCGCTGGCCCGCCGGGCGCATCTCGACCTGCCCCGGCTCGACTCGATCGCCCCGGTGGCCACGGTCGGGCGGCGGCTGCCGTTCACCGCCCCGGCGCTCGGCGGACGGGGCGGTCCGGCGCCGGACCGGTCCGCCTCCGACGGCGACGCCGTCATCATCTTCACGTCGGGGACGACCAGCGCACCCCGGGCGGTGGTGCACACCCGGGCCAGCCTCGCCGCCGGCATGCGCCAGGTCGTCGACCTGGTCCGGCCGCGCGCCGACGAACCGGTCCTCGGCGGCATGTTCTTCGTGCTGGTGCCGTCGCTGGCCAGCGGCGCACCGGTCGCCCTGCCGGCCCGCTCGCCGAAGGTGCTGGCCCGGCAGATCCTCCAGGTGAAGGCGCAGGCCAGCTATCTCACCCCGCCGCAGCTGCGGGCACTGCTCGCGGAGTCGCCCCGGCTGTCCGGGCGGTTCTACTCCGGGTCGGCGCCGGTCAGCGCCGCCCTGCTCGACCGGGTGAAACGGGCCGGGGCGAGCGAGGCGTGGGGCGTGTACGCCCTCACCGAACTCTTCCCGGCCGCCGCCGTCGAGCAGGCCGACAAGGCGGCGTTCACCGGTGACGGCGACCTGGTCGGCACCCCGCTGCCGGGTGTTCGGAGCCGGGTCGACAAGGGCGGGCAGTTGCTGCTGTCCGGGCCGGGGCAGGCCGACCGCTACCTCGGGGCGGAGCCGCACGGATGGGTGGAGACCGGTGACGTGGGCCGGATCGAGGACGGCCGGCTCGTGCTCGCCGGGCGCTGCAAGGACATGATCCTGCGGGCCGCCGAGAACATCTACCCCGGCCTGTACGAGCCGGCGCTGCACGTGCCCGGCGTCAACCTGGCCGTCCTGGTCGGCGTACCGGCCGGCGACGGCGACGAGCGGCTGGTCGCCGTCGTCGAACCCGAACCCGGCACCGACCCCGGCAAACTGCGCCGGGCGCTCGCCCCGGTGCTGGACCGGATGGGCGCCGCCCGGCCGGACCGGGTGGTGTTCGCGGCCGTACCGACCGCCGGCCGGTCCCGCAAACCCGACCGGGCCGCCGCGTCCGCGCTCGCCGCCGCCCGCCTCGCCGACGCCTCGGAGCAGCGGTGAGCCGGCGGCTGTGGGTGGTGGTGCCGGCGTACGACGAGGCCGGCGCGATCGGCACCACCCTGACCGCGCTCGCCGCGCAGACCGACCCCGACTTCGCGCTCGTCGTCGTCGACAACAACTCCACCGACGGCACCGCCGACGTCGTGCGCCGGTTCGCGGCCGGCGCCCCGTTCCCGGTCGACGTGGTGACCGAACCACGGCCGGGCGCCGGCACCGCCGCCGATACCGGATGCCGGCACGCCATCGCGGCCGGGGCGACGCTGCTTCTGCGTACCGACGCCGACTGCCGGCCGGCCCCGGACTGGGTGGCGACCGCCAAGGCACTGCTCGACTCCGGGGCCGAGATGGTCTGCGGGCGCAGCGTGCCACGCCGCGACGAGCGGCCCAGCTTCGCCGAGCGCCGGCTCTTCCCGGCGGCCGTACGCGCCGCCGGCGTATACGGCCGGTTCCGGCGTACGCACCGGGCGGCCGGCTTCCGTACCCCGTACGTGCTCTGCCACGGGCACAACCTGGCGCTGACCGCGGACCTGTACGTGCGCTGCGGCGGCATCCCCCGGATCACGCTGCGGGACGGCGCCGACGACCTGGACCTGCTCAACCGGGCCCGCCGGCACACCGACCGGATCGTGCGGGCCGAGCACCTGGTGGTGGAGAACAGCCTGCGCCGGCTGCGGGCGTGGGGGCCGCGCCGCACCCTGCTCTGGTACTGGGACCGCCGCTGGCAGCCGACCGAACCGGAGGGTGACCATGTCCGCTGACCAGGCCGTCGCCGCCCCGTCCGGAGCCCGGTCCGCCCGGCGGGCCGGCCGGGCGCGGCGCCGGGACCGGCTCGTCTACCTGCGCAGCCATCCGGTCCTGTTCACGCTGCTCGCGGCGACCAGACGCGCCCCGGTCCGGCGGATCGGCCGGACCGTGCTGGTGCACGGGACCAGGGCCTACCTGGACGCGCTGACCCGGGTCCCGCTGGACCGGACCGCCGAGGGCACCACCGGCGGCACCGCCAGCCGGCTCGCCGAGGGCGGGCTCCTCTTCGACCAGGAGGGCACCGTCCACAAGGGAGCACGACGGAGTCTCGCCGACGAACTCGGCAGCGCCGGCGTCGCCCGGCTCCGCCCGGTCTGGACGGCGGTGCTCGAACGCCGGCTCGCCCCGCTGGCCGCTGGCGGCACCGTCGACCTGGTCGACATCACCGCCGAACTCGCCGGGGCGACCACCGCCGCCCTGCTCGACCTGGACACCGACCCGCTGGTGCTGGCCGACGCCGCCCGGCACGCCGCCGCCACCGGGGCCGGCCAGCACATGCCCGGTCCGCGCCGGCCGAGCGCCGCCCGCGCCGCCCGGCAGGCCGCCGACGCCCTCGCCGACCTGATTCGCCGCACCACCACCGGCCGGGCCGATCGGGACGCGGACGGCGCCGGCCTGGCCGCCATGCTCGCCGTCGCCGCGATCAACACCACCGTCGCGGCGATCCCGCGCGCCGCCGCCTGGTGCGCCGACGACGACCTGTGGCACTGGGCCGCCGACGAGAAGTCCCGCCCGACGCTCGTCGCCGAACTGCTCCGGGTCACCGCCCCGACCCCGCTGCTCCCCCGGGTCGCCGCCGCTCCCGGCACCGTCGACGGCTGCCCGGTACGCGCCGGTGACCGGCTCGCCCTGATCGCCCGGCACGCCGTCGACGCCCACCGCACCGACCCGTCGCGCGAGAGCCCCGCCCCGCCGCAGGTGGCGCAACTCGTCTTCGGCGCCGGCCCGCACGCCTGCCCCGGCGCGGCACTCGCCCGCGCCCAGCTCGCCGACACCCTCGCCGCCCTGGCGCCGTACCGGCCGAAGGTCGTCCGGGCCCGCGTCGACCGCCGGGCCGCGCTGCCCGGCTGGGCGGTGCTGACCGTACGGGCCACCCGGTGAACGGGCTGCGGATCGCGGTCACCGGCGCCAGCGGGTTCTGCGGTGCGGCGGTCGCCCGGGCAGCCGCCGAGGCGGGCGCGACCGTGGTCTGCCTCGGCCGGCGCCCCGGCCCGGTCGGCCGGCACGTCCACTGGGACGCCGCCCGCGACCACCCCGACCTGACCGGCACCGACGCCGTCATCCACCTGGCGGCGGCCGTCGGCGACACCGGCGGCGGGCCGGCGGTCGAGGCCGCCTACCGCGCGGTGAACGTCGACGGCACCGCCCGGCTGCTGGCGGCGGCCGGCGACCGGCCGGTGGTGTGGGTGAGCAGCGCCAGCGTCTACGACCCCCGGCTACGCGTCGCCGCGATCACCGAGGACCATCCGGTGACCGGCCAGCGCACCCCGTACGGCCGTACCAAGGCCGAGGGGGAACGGCTGGCGCTGGAGGCGGGCGCGGTGGTGCTCCGCCCCCGGGCGGTGTACGGCCCCGGCGATCCGCACCTGCTCCCCCGGCTCGTCCGGGCGGTACGGCGTGGCCGGGTCATGCTGCCCGGCCCCGACGTGAGGCTGAGCCTGACCGCGGTGGAGAACCTGGCCGACGCCTGCCTCGCCGGGCTTTCGTGGCCGTCCGGGGCGTACAACATCGCGGACGCGACGCCGTACTCGCGGGATGCGGTGGTCCGCGACGGTCTGGCCGCGCTCGGCCATCCGGTACGGGTCGCGCACCTGCCGGTGCCGCTGACGATGGCGGCGGCCACCGTCGTGGAGACGATCGCCCGCCTGCCCGGCACCGGCCAGCCGACCCTGACCAGGTACGCCGTCGACCAGCTCGCTCACGGCGTCGTGCTGGACACGACGCGAGCCCTTGTGCGGGGCTGGACACCCCGCCGGTCGTTCGCCGACTTCGTCGCCGATCCGTGCTCGCTCGCCCGGGCTGACGGGTAGATCGGCGCCCCTGAGTTGGGCACCACCACAGGTCGTGAAACCGCTCGACGACGCACAGCCCGCTGGCCGAAACGACTCTTTCAGTGTTACTGTATCGATCCAGAAGCCTTCTGGATCGATACAGTAGGGGTGCCGATGAGCGCGACCCTGCAAACCGTCGCCGACGCGGTCGGGGTGTCCCGCAGCTCCGTCTCCAACGCGTACAGCCGTCCGGACCAACTCTCCCCCGAACTCCGACAACGGATCCTCGACGCCGCCCAGCGGCTGGGTTACGCCGGACCGAATCCGACCGCGCGTTCGCTTCGCCGAGGCCGGACGGGAGCCATCGGCGTACTCGTCACAGCGACCCTGTCGTCCGCGCTCGCCGACCCGTACGCGGTCCGGTTCCTACGTGGACTCGCGGAATCCGGTGAGCGGTACGGCAGCGGCCTGCTCCTGCTTCCGATGCCGGTGAACGACGACAAGGCCGCCGGCGACCTCGTACGCAACGCCGTGGTCGACGGTTTCTGCGTCTATTGCGTGCCGGACTGGCACGGTTCACTGGACGCCATCCGGTCCCGTGGGCTTCCCATGGTCAGCGCCGAACTGCGCGCCGACGGGGATCAGGAGGCGCTTTGCGTTGGGATCGACGAGGCGGCGGCCAGCCGGAACGCGGCCCGGCATGTAGCGGCCCTCGGCCATCGGCGGGTCGCACTGCTGGCCACCTGGTCGCGGCCCGATCGGGTGAGCCGACAGATCACCGTCGGCGAGCTTGCCGAGGTGCCGTACTACGTGACCCGCGAGCGGCTCCACGGATACTGCGACGCGCTGGACGAAGCGGGCCTGGACCGGTCGGACGTGACGATCGTCGAAGCCGCCGAGAGCACCCGGGTGGAAGGAGCGGCAGCCGCGGCGTACGTCCTCGACCGAGCACCACGACCGACGGCGATCCTCGCGATGAGCGACCTGCTCGCGCTGGGCGCACTGGACGCACTGGCCGCCCGTGGCCTGCGGCCCGGCAGGGACGTCTCCGTCGTCGGGTTCGACGACATCCCGGAAGCCGCCGACGCGCAACTCACCACGATCCGGCAGCCGTCGATCGAGAAGGGACGCATCGCGGGTGGCCTCCTGCTCGACCCGCCCGCCGACCCGCACGGGCGCCGGATCGTGTTGCCGACCGAACTCGTCGTACGGGCGTCCACCGGCCCGTCTCCGACCGGGAGGATTTGATGGATCCGTTCGGAATCTCCGCCATGGACGCCACCCGGCGTCACCTGATGTCCGCCCGCCCTGACGCACCCGTCGTACCGGACCGGCAGCCCCGCCGACGGCGGCCGAGGTCGGGCGGCGTCCGGCGCGCTACGGCAGCGCTGCTCCGACGCGTAGCTGACCGGCTCGAACCCTGCTGTCCGGATCCCTGCCCGAGCACGGCGCGGTAGCACCTGGGATCAGACAACCCGCCTGTCGTTCGGCGACATCGTCGCGGATTCGGGCCGCCGTCCTGGCGGCCGGTTAGAACTCGACCATGACCTCACGCCCATTAGTGCCTAAAAGCCGTGCCAACCTGCCGAGTCGCCCCGCCTTTGCCCATCTCACTGCCGTGGGCACAGAAGGGCCACCGCAGGCATTGGCATTATGCATAAGGACCAACGTGTCACCGATGATCACGTAGTAGGTGTGGATGTTTGCGGCGGCAAAATCACGCACCTCTTCGGCGCCGAGGTGGCCGGCGACCGCCTCGACCGTGGGGCTCATGTTGCCGGCACCGGCGGCGAATCGCGCGTCGACGGTCGATTTCGCCGCATCGACCCACTCACCGCTGCCACCGGCTCAGAACGGGCCAGCGCGACTGACCGATCAAGCGGCCACTCCAAACTCCTCCTGGATAGCGCGAAGCTGATCGGAACTCAGGTGACGCATATCCCAGATCAGCTCTGCCACCTGGCGCGTTGCGGTGTCCACAGGCGGGCTTGCCTGCATCAACTCGATATCCAACAGAGCGGCCAGATCTTCGACCCGGAAGGAGAGCACGGCCGCGAACCCGGACAGCAACTCTGGAGTTAGCTCCTTACGACCGTAACCCACGACCTGAATTGTCGCCGCCGACAACGGCCCGATTCCGGCAAGGCGATACAGCATCTTAGCCGAGTTCAAGTTGTTCAGATTTCGGACGCGAAGCATGCGCACGATCACCGCACCCGGACCGTACGGAAACGGGTCGCGCTCCCGCACGATCGGTGCAACCGGGTCCGGCCTCGGCATCGACCTGGCCACCCCCAGCAGTTGCTCGCGCCGCACGAAGGGCAGGCGCAGAGCGGTCCTCACGACGTGGTCCAGGATCGAGTCGGCCGGAGGCGCGCACGGTGCTAGGTCACTCGGCACGTCGAGGCCGGCCAGGATATAGAGATCCGTCGTGTGCACACCGAGGGCAGGAGCAAGTCGTCCCAGGACTGACTGGCCGGACACTTCCCCCTTGAAGGCTGCTTCGAGTTCGGACTGATCGACTTCGGCAGCACGCATCAAGCTGTCGACGTTCTGTCCGCGGCTCTTCAAGAGTCGCGCCATCATCGCAGCGAAGTTCACTAGGCCTACCGTCCAGCCATCCGACCTCATCGATCCACCGTCATCTCCCACTGTTTCGAGCCGTCAATCTCACTTTGTAATGTCATCCCAATCAGCCGTCCGCGCCCCCGGGAAGCCGTTATTAACCAAAGCCTCCCTGGCAACATCCGCGATCGGCCGATAGCCCGGAAAGTCGTTGTTCGGCGAATAGTGGCCGGACCAGTTATCGAACTCGACGATTCGCCCGTCGGATACCTGGAAGTGCCCGGCCATAAATACGGGCTCACCCTCCGACAAGCTAGTGTGACCAGCAGTGTCATGGATCGCCTCCATGTCACGGCTGAACATCGTCCGAACCGAACCGTTCCGCATCACCACGTAGTGATGGTCGCCATTCGCCAGGTTCTGCCCGTTCTCGTTGAAGGCTGACCGGGGAAGCGGAGCTTGCGGCTCATGGTCGTTGGCCGATTCGTTCCGGAAGGTACGGGTCGGCTGAATCGGCGCCGTGCCACAGTTGTGGACGAGGACCGGTGTGGTGCCTGCTATCACATAGTACGTGTGGATGTCGGCGACGGTGAGGTCACGCATCTCCCCGGTGCCGAGGTGGTTAGCTACCGACGCGACCCTGGGGTTGGTGTTGCCACTGCCAATGGTGGCGAGTTGCGCCTCGGCCTTCAACTCAGCCGCGTCCACCCACTCACCGCTATCGCCATCCCAGAACGGGTGGTTTTGGGTGGTCTTGAGGACGGTGGTCTCGCCGTCCTCGGTCTCGATGGTGAGGTCGGTGAGTTCGTGGTCGGTGTTGCGGTGAAGTTGAGTGACGGGCTTGGCGAGGGTTACGCCGGTTTCGGGGTCGGTGGCAAGGACCTGGTCGCCGATGTTGATGTCCTCGATGGGACGGACGCTGCCGTCAGCCATCAACACCCTGGTCGACGGGTCGAAGCTGTGCTTGCGTTGCGGAACCGTGCAACTGCCACCACTGCCGCTGTCGCTTGACCTGGTCGCGGCCGGTGGACCGCCACCCCCGCTTCCGCTGGTGGTGCCGCCCCGGACCGGGGTCGGGTTGGCGCCGGCCTTGCGGTTCGCACCGCCCAGGCCGGGAATCATGCCGGCGAGCATGGCCTTGGGGTCGAAGCGGCCGGTGGTCAGGACCTGGTCGAAGGCATCCGAGATGCCGTTCTCGACGGCCTCGGTGGCCAGCCGGCCCAGGACGCTGTTGCCGATCCTGGAACCGACCGCGGCGGCGACCTTGCCGGCGATCATGCCGCCGGCACCGCCGGCCAGGCCGGACAGTGCGCCGGTGGCCATGGAGCCGAGGGCGTCACCGATGGAGTGGATGTCGCCCTGGGCGGCGTCCTTGGCCAGGTTGATCACCGCGCCGGCGCCGACCATGCAGGCGACGGCACCCACGCCGGCCGTCACCGCCGTGCAGGCGAGGCCGGCCAGGATCGCCCCACCGATGGCGGCGACCTCGATGATCATGTCCTTGTTTTCTTTGACCCACTTTGTTGCTGCGTTCACGCCGTCGGAGACGGCGGCGACGGTTTTCTTGACCACCCGGGTCGCTTTCGCCACGACCTTCTGGTGGGCCTGCTTGACGGTGTTGTAGACCTTGGTCGCCTGTTTCTTCACCGCCTGGTACTTCTGTGCCACATATTTTCGGCCGGTGTCGACGGCTTTCTTGACCGTCTTCGCCACCTTGGTCGCGGCTTTCTTGACGTTGTTGACCACTGTCGCGGCGACCCGGGCGACCGCCTGGACCTTCTGCGACACGTAGGTGGTGACCGCCCGGTAGGCCGAGGAGACGTACGTCGTCACCCGGGAGACCGTGGCCTTCACGGCCTTCTTGAAGGCCTTGATCGGGTTGCCCCAGTGGCCGGTCGGGTCCGTGGTCGTCAGCGGGTTGCCGTCGCCGTACTGGTAGCGGTTCGCCGCGATGGACGCCGGCACCGGGCTGACGTTGGCGGAGTCGCGGGTGTCGAACTGGCCGGTGTCGGTGTTGTACCACCGCGCCCACATGTTGACGCGGTCGGTCGTGGTGTCGGTCCACTCCGACTGGTAGCCGAGCGAGCCGACCTGCCCGGCCGATGATACGACGGTGCCGAGCGGGTCGTAGGTCGTCGACCCGGACAGGGTGGTGCCGGTCGCGGTGAACTGGGCGATCACGTCGGTGTGCAGGTCTGTCCACACCAGGCGTTGGGTGCCGCCGGCCTGCGCGCCGATCAGGTCGCCGGCCGGGTCGCGGACGTACGTGGCACCGCCGTCGGCCGCCAGGTCGTTGCCGAGTCCGGCGTACGCGAACCCGGAGCGCAGCACCCGGCCGAAGGCGTCGTAGTCGTACGACTGGGTCGTGCCGCCGGCCTGCTGGGCCCGTACCTGGCCGAACGCGTCGGTGCTCGTCGTACGCGTACCCGATCCGCCGGACACCGTCGCGAGCGTCCCGCGCGGGGTGTACGAGTAGCTGTCCCCGGCCGCGGTGAGCAGCCGGTTCCGCTGGTCGTACGTGAACAGCCGCGAGCCGTTCTGCACCCGGTTGCCGGCCTTGTCGTACGCGTACACCGTGGTGGTGGTGCCGTCGTTCCACGACGTCAGCCGGTCGGCGAGGTCGTAGGTGTACGTGTTCGTCGCCGCTCCGGTGAACCCGGTCGTCGTCTTCGAGACGATGTTGTCGTTGGCGTCCCACCCGTAGTCGACCTTGGCGATCGAGGTGCCGGACGGGGTCTTCAACTCGTCGGTGACCGGGCGGTGCCGGGCGTCGAAGGTGAAGTTCCGGGAGTTGCCCGACGAGCCGTACGTGATCTTCGAGACCTGGGACAGCGCGTTGTACGTGTTCGTCAGCGCGACCCCGGCGGTCGGGTTGTTGACCGTCGACAGGCGGCCCGCGCCGTCGTAGGTGAACGAGGTCGTTCCGGCGGCGTCGGCCCGGGAGGCGAGCCGGCTGTCGGCGGTGTAGGTGTAGGTGGCGTTGCCCACCGGACCGGTGATGGTCAGTGGGAGGCCGCGGTCGTCGTAGGTGATGTTGTTCGTACCGACGGGTGCGGAGAACGACGTCATGCGGCCGGCGACGTCGTAGCCGAACTCGCGGTCCTCGGTCGTCGCCTCGGCCCCGGCCCCGACCTGGGCGGTCAGCAGCCCGAGGTCGTCGTAGGTGTTGGTGACCGTGACCCCGCCCGGCGAGGTCTGGGTGACCGGCCGGCCGGCGGCGTCGTAGGCGGTGACGAAGGTGCGGTCCGCCGTCGACGGGTGGGCGGTCGTCGCCGGCTCGACCTGCCACTCCGGCAGGTTCCACGAGTTGTACGTGGTGAAGAAGGCGTTGCCACGGCCGTCGGTGAACCGGGTCCGGTTACCGGCCAGGTCGTAGCCGAACGTCGTCTGGATGTCGTCCGAGCCGGAGATCGGTTGGATCTCCCGGACCAGCATGCCGGTGGCGTCGTACTCGAAGGAGATGGTGGTGCCCTTGGCGTCGGTCGCGGCGACGACGTTGCCGTTCTTGTCGAACTCGCTGCTCTGCGTCGACAGGACCGTGCCGGCCGCGTTGTGCACCTTCGTCTCCAGCGGCCGGCCGGCGAGGTCGTGGCTGACGCTGGTGTACGTGCCGTCCGGCAGCGTCGTACGGGTCTGCCGGCCGGCGCCGTCGTAGGTGTGGGTGGTGGTCTGGTTGGCGCCGTCGGTGGTGGTGAGCCGCTCACCGATCGCGTTGTAGGTGGTGGAGCTGGTGACGCCGGTCGGCGACGTCACCTGCGACAGCCAGCCGTTGGTGCCGTACGCATAGGTGGTGGTGTGGTTGGTGCCGGTCTGCCGGACCACCTGGGTCGTGGTGAGCTGGCGGCCGAGGTAGTCGTACGTCGACGAGGTGACCGCACCGGTCGGGTCGGTCTGCGACAGCAGGTCGCCGACGTGGTCGTAGGTGTAGGTCGTCTCGCCGTCGTTGGGGGCGGTCACCTTCGCGACCCGGCCCATCTGGTCGTAGACGTAGCTGGTGGTCTTGCCCAGCGGGTCGGTGGCCGAGGTGAGCTGCCCCATCACGTCGTAGGTGCGGGTGGCCTGCGCGACGACGGGCGTCGACGAGCCGGGGGCGGTGTAACTCGGCAGCGTCTCCGACACGACCCGCCCGGCGGCGTCGTAGCCGGTGACCCCCCAGTTGCCGTTCGGGTCTTTGGTGTCGGTGATCTCGCCGAAGGTGTTGTAGCCGACCCAGGAGATGGCGTTGGCGAGGGTGGCGGGCTGCCCGTGGACCTCGGCCATGACCGGCGGGGCGGTGGTCTTCACCGCGCGGCCGGCCTCGTCGTACGAGTGGTAGGTGGTGTTGCCGTTCGGGTCGGTGACCGCGACCGGGTTGCCATCCTGGTCCAGGTCATACGTGGTCCGGATGGTGCCGGCGCCGGCCGCAGGTCCGGTGCCGTTGTAGAGCGCGGTCACCTCGGTGGCGTTGAGCGCCTTGCCGTGCGTCTGTACGTCGCTGACCGAGCCGGGCCAGCGGTCGACCGGCTGTCCGTTGTGTTTTGCGCGGCCGATGGCGACCGCACCGCTCGACGGCCACGAGGACGTCTTCGCGGCTGTGCCCTCCAAAATGCCGTTGACGTAAAGGCGCAGTTCGCCGGCCGTCGCGTCGTAGACGCCGGTGAGGTGGGTCCAGGTGTTGAGCTGTGGAACGCTGGTGGACAGCGCCCGGGTCGCGGGCGGATTGTCGGTGTCGCTCGTGGGGGTGGCCAGAGCCCAGCGGTTGGTGGCCCAGAAGTACTGCAGGAAGAAGCCACTGGTGCGGTTACCGTCCTGGCTGACCGCGGTCGCGAAGTAGCTGGCCGAGGTCAGTTTGACCCAGGCGGAGACGGTGTAGCTGTCGGTGGTGTCAACGGTGGGCCCGACGGTCGTCAGGAAGTTGCTGCCGTTGAGGGCGACGGCGCCCCCGCGTTCGTTCGACCAGGTGACGGCGGCGTTGGCGGTGGCGGTGTTGCCGCCGGCGGAGTCGCCGGCCTTGCCGCCGGTGGTCTCGTCGAGCCGCCAGCGTCCGGTCGGCGACGATTCGGTCGAGGTGTGCGTCGCCTGCGAGACCAGGCGACCCATCGGGTCGTAGGCGGCGTCGGTGATGCCGAGCGTCGTGCCGGCCCGGGACATACGGGTGGAGACGACGTTGTCGTTACGGTCGTAGGTGCGGGTGGTGGTGCGGTTCAGCCCGGTCGGGTCGACGGTCGAGGAGACCTCTCGCCCGGCGGCGTCGATGGTGAAGTCGACGGTGGTGGCGCCGTTGTTGGTGACCCGCTTGACCACGTTGCCGGCCGCGTCGTACGTGTTCTGCTCGACCACGAACGTGCTGGTGCCGTCGGTCCGGGTGGTCCGCGCCGGCAGGCCGTTGTCGGTGTACGTGTATTCGGTGGTCCAGCCCATCGCGTCGGTTTCCGAGGCGAGCCGGCCGGCCGGGTCGTAGGCGTTGGTGGCGACCGTCAGGTCCTGGGCCGGGTCGGGGTCGTTCGGGTCACCGGTGAAGCCGACGATCTTCGTGGTCAGCAGGTTGCCCGCGGCGTCGTAGGTGTTGCGGGTGACGCCGTCGTCGGGTTCGATCTCCTCGACGATCCGGCCGTGCGGGTCGTACTCGAAGGTCGTGGTGGCGCCGGCCGCGCTGGTGTACGTCGTCTCCTGCCCGTGCGCGTTGTACGTGTACGTCTCGGTGCGCGCCGCGTCGCCGCCGGTGGTGTCGGCGGTGGTCCGTCCGACGACGTTGCCGTCGACGTCGTAGCCGAGGGTGGTCCGGGCGGTGTGCACGGCACCGGTGACCCGGTTGGTGACGGCGGGTTCGGTCTCGGTGACCATCCGGCCGAGCGCGTCGTAGGTGTACGTGGTCGTCAGGCCGGCCGGGAACGTGTCGGTGATCTCGGTTTCGGTGAGCAGCCGGCCGAGCCCGTCGAAGGTGTAGCGGATGACCTTGCCGGCCGGTTCGGTCACCTCGGCGACGTCGCCGTTGGCGTAGTAGACGACGGACTGGGCGGTGCCGGCCGGGGTGGTCGCCGTGCTGGGCAGGCCGGCGGGCGCGAATCCGCCGTCGTGGGCGGCGACGGTGGTGCCGTCGGTGTACGCCGTGGTGGTGACCCGGGCGAGCGAGTCGGTGACCGTGGTCCGGTTGCCCTTGGCGTCGTAGCCGAACGTGGTCAGGTAGGTGTTGTCGGTCGCCGACGCCGACCGACCGTCGCGGACGGTGAGCAGCAGGTCGTTGCGGGCGTCCGGAGTGAGGGTCGTCGACGTCGCGTCGGGGTAATAGGTGAAGTAGACCGACGAGCACCGATTGGCGGCCTGGTCCTGACAGGTGATCGACTGCCGGGTGTTGCCGCGTACGTCCTGCAGGGTCTGCGTCCACACGCCACGCGGGTCGTAGACGAGGTTGCCGAAGCCGCCGACGTCGTAGCCGTAGCGGGTCACGTTGCCGAGCGCGTCGGACTGGGCGATGATCCGGTTTCCGTTGACGACGTCGTAGCTGTAGGACGTCTTCTCACCGGTGGGGCCGGTGACCTCGACGGTCGACACCGGCATCGGGATCGCCGTGGCGACGCCGGAGACCATGGTGAGTGCGACCGGGGCGGTCTGCTTCGACGCCTCGAAGTGCGCCCCGACCTGGGCCGCGGAAAGCTGGCTGTTGTAGAACGCGACCTCGGCGATCGAACCAGGCCAGTATCCGGCGGACGACGTGCCGTGGTTCGGCCAGGATCCCTGCCACTTTCCGGCGCCGACGTAGGCGTACGTCGCACCGAAGTCGACCATCGGTCGGTTCATCGTGCCGACGAGAACACCGTCGAGGTACACCGACTGGGTGCTGCCTCCGGCACTGAGTACGACGTGGTGCCACTTACCGTCGTTGACGCTCCCGGCGGAGGTCACCGGCGGATTCGACGTGGCGTGGTTGAAGGTGCCCCGCAGCTTTCCGTCGGTGCCGACGTACAGGGCGGGAACCCAGCCGCCGGACCCGGCGATGTTGTCCATCGGCATGCCCTGGTAGCCGAACAGCACACCGCCGACGTTGTTGCCCGACGGCATCTTGAACCACATCTCGACCGAGTTCGGGCCGGTCGTCGGTACGGCGGTCTCCGGCAGGGTCACGTACGACGAGGTGCCGTTGAACGAGGCGGCCTTACTGTCGGCGAACGGCCCGTCGACGCCCAGGGTGACATTGTTGTAAGTCGCAGTCCCGCCCCGGACGTCGTTGACCGCGTCGCTGACACCGACCTCGCCGAACCGCCAGTACTGGGTGGGCTTCGAGCCCAGCACGGCGGCCCGGTAGACATCGCTGCTGCCGCTGACGGTCGGCGTACCCATGGTCCAGGTGCCGCCGTTCTCGTCGGTCACGGACGCGACCTTGCCGGTGGCCTTGTCGTACGAGACCTGCGCGGTGATCCCGCCGGACGGCCGGACGATCCCGTTCAGCACGTGGTGGGAGGCAGTGCCGGCCTGCTGCAGCGCCGCCACGGTGGCGGCGGTCAGCGTCTGGTTGAAGAACGCGACGTCGGAGATGGCGCCGTTGAAGCGGGAGACCCCGGCCGCCTGGTTCGAGCGCGCGTGGTTGGGCCAGGTGCCACCGACGAATCCGGCGCCGACGTAGACGCTGTTGGCACCTCCGTCGGCCGACTCGGCGATCGGTCCGCCGAGGGTGCCGATCGCCACGCCGTCGAGGTACAGCGTCTGCGTGGTGCCGGCGCCCGCGAGCACCACCTGGTGCCACTGGCCGTCGTTGACCGCGCTGGGTGACGTGATGGGGGTGGCGGCCCCCTGCCAGAACTGGCCACGCAACTTGCCGTCGCTGCCGATGTAGAGCGCCGGTACGTAGTTGCCCGCCGTCGTGCTGTTGGTGATCGGATCCCGGCTGTAGCTGAACAGGACCCCGTCGGTGCCGGTGGTCTTGAACCTCATCGCGACCGACTGGTACTCGCCGTCGCTGATCAGGTTGCCGGGCAACTGGACCGAGGACGTGGTGCCGTCGAAGGCAGCGGCGGTCGCGGTCGAGCCCGGCAGCCCGTTGGCCTGGCCCAGGGTCACGTTGGCGTAGCCGGCGTTGTCGGCGCCGGCGTTGCTCAGCACCTGGCTGCCGGCCACCGTCGCCCCGGTCGCCTCTTCGAAGCGCCAGTACGAACTTGGCCCGCTGTTGAGGACGGTGTTGGCGTACTGCGAGGTGGTGTCGGAGGTGTACGTGGTGCACTCGGTCGAGCCGGTCGGCGGGCAGACGGCCGCCAGCCGGTCCTCGGTACCGTAGGTGTACTGCCACGTGGTGACCGTCGTGGGGTTGCCCGGCACCACCGGGTCGGTCGTGACGGTCGAGATGTGCGGGTGTGCCGATCCGGCCGGCGTCGTCCAGGTGAGGTTCAGCGACCGCCCGGACGCCGAGGTCAGCTTCGTCGCCCGGCCCGATCCGTCGTACGTGAGGGTCAGCGTCCGGCCGTTGGCGTCGGCGATGGCGGTGACGGCGAAGGCCCCGGCGCCGCTCGGCTGCCCGAACGTGTAGACGGTGGCGTCCTTGTCGGTGAGCGTGTAGCCGGTCAGGGTGCCGCCGCTGCCGCGTACCTCCTTGAACGTCGCGAACCGGCCCGGCGGCGGGGTGAAGCTGCCGTCCGCGTTGCGCCCGAACGGCACCTCCTGCCCGCTCGGGTACCTGACCAGGACCGACTGCACACTGTTGGCGGCGTCCTTCACCTCGGTCGCCCGTACGTCGACCACGGTGGACCAGCCGGCGCCGAAGGCGTTCGCCCGGCGGGTGTCGAGGCTGTTGTAGCTACGGGTGATCGACAGCGACGGACCGACGGTCGCGATGCTCGCGTCCGTCGCCGACGTGGTGTAGTTGCCGATGCTCGGGTCGAATCCCTTGCCGGCGTTCTGCGCCAGGCCGGAGGTCACCAGCGGTTGCGGTACCCGGGTACTGAACGCCAGCGCCGGGTAGATGGTGCTGTTGCTAGCCCTGTCGTTGACCTGGACGGTGTAGAGGTATTTCTTGTTCCAGGCCAGGCTTCCGGCCGGGACGCGCCATGCCTGGCTGCCGACCCAGCCGGAGTTGGCGACCTGGGTGCCGGTGCTGCCGTCGAAGACCACGAAGTGGTAGCTGAAACCCTTGTTCGGCCACTTGTCCGGGTCGTGCACCCGGGCGACCAGTTCGGGAGTGAGGGTCTGCAGCACCGCGTTGTTACCCGGGTAGCGGACGTCGACCTGGGGGGCGTGGTTGTAGGTGTAGTCCAGCTCAAGGTAGGGCATGTAGTCGCCGCTGGAGTAGTTCGCGGAGGTGAACCGCTTCCAGCCGTTGGAGTCGGTCTCGGAGGCGGTCAGGGCCAGGCCGTGGTTCGCCCCGCCGGTGCCCCAGTCGTTGAAGGTGGCCGGGTTGAGCACGGCCCGGACCCACTTGCCGACGCTGCGGTTGCCGCTGGTGTTGGTGCACGACGGGCCGTGGTCGTTGACCGTCACCTGGCCGATCGGGTCGGTCATCGCCGGGGTGGACGCCAGTCCGGCGTTGGTCAGGCCGGCAACGGTCCACGGCCCGGTGACCCGGTGCACGTAGAACGGTAGGAAGGTGGTGCAACTGTAGGCCCAGGTCTGGTAGAGCCAAATCCGCACGCCGGTGATACGCAGTCCGTTGAAGCCGTCGTTGCGGTAGTCGTCGAAGTGGATGAACGACCGGGCCTTGACCCCTCCGCCGTTGTAGGTGCCGACCGGCAGGTTGTCACCGTTCTGGTTCGTCGTGTTGGGGTCGTTGTCGATGTAGACGTCGCCGGTGGTGTCGGTGTGTGCGGTCGGGTCGACCCGGACCGGGTAGACGCGGTCGGGGTGGTTCAGCCAGGCGGCGTCGGCGACCACCCGCAGCGCCGGGCGACCGTCCACGGTGGTCAGTTCGTAACGGACGGCCCCCTGGGCGGCCGAGCCGGACCGCGGGTCGATCCGGGAGTCTTCCATCCAGCCGCTCGGGATCCAGGCGACCACCGATCCCTTGGCGTTGACCAGCTCGACCGATCCGTGCTCGTCCAGTCGTGGGGTGAGGCCCTCCAGCCGCAGCGGGAACACCCAGGACGAGCCGGCGGCCGGCGACTTGAGCACCAGGGTTTCCTTGACCCCGGAGGCGATCGCGGTCAGTTCCAGGTCGGTGTCCGGCAACACGTCGCGGTACGTCGCGGTGCCCCCGTCGGTCTCCGGTGTGCCGACCTGGGCGCCCTGGAGGCTCCAGGCCAGCACCTCGCCGGTCGGCAGGGTGAGGGCGGCGAGTTCGGTGTCCGCGGCGGCGCCCCGGCTACGGGCGGACGACTCCCCGGCCATCGCGATACCGACGCTGTTGGCCTTCACGTGCAGACGACCGTCCGGTCGCTCGACCAGGGTGGGGTCGATGGGCTGCCAGGAGCCGTCCGCCGTCCGGTAGTTGACCGGGTCGGTGTAGGTGCGCCGGGTGATGGACCCATCGGCGTTGCGGAAGACGTCGGTTCGGGCGGTGGACTGCTTCGGCTGCCGCTTGCTGGTCTTCGGGTCGAAGCGGCTCTCGGTGCTGGCCGTGGTCTGCGGGGTGGTGTCGACCTCGTGCGGCGTGTATGGCGCCAGCGTTCCGGGCGCCGGGGCGGGCACCCGGCCGGCGCCTCCGACGGCCCGGGTGGCATCCGCCGACACGTAGTGGTCGGGCGGGGTCGACTCGCCCTGCCTCTGCACCGGCATGCCGAGGAACGCCCGTGCGCCGTCGGCCCAGGAGGGGCGTTGCGCGAACCATGACAGCCACGACGTCGGGAACGATCCCCCGGCGGGGACCGCACCGGGTGGCACCGCCACCGTCAGACCGAAAACCACAGCGACGATCAGCGCGCCCCGCCGCAGCGCACGCCCACCCCAACGCGGCACGAAGACTCCCTTTTGTCGAAGACCAGCGGGGAGTCTCCGGGAACATCGAGAGTGGCACAAGTCCCGATATCCCAGAATGTAGGACGAAAGTCATGCGCTCCGAAGTCGGCTCATGCCATTTCCGTAACCAGGCGCCGAATCGCACTCTGGAGATCATCTGGTGCACCAGCTTCCACAACGGACACATTGTCGACGGGCGCACCACCCCCTATCCCCACGAATCGAACATTCGGGAACCTCGGGGCAATAGACTGCAAGGCAGCAACGGGCGCGTCACCCACCGTGATCACGGTGTCACACCGGCTCTGCGCCAAACTCGCCAGAAAAGTTCCCGCGTTTTCCGCCGTCTGCGGACCGTCCACCTCGAGGAACTGGACCTTGACAAGAGTCTCCACGGATGCGTCCTGCATCCCCGACCAGACCGGCGCCGCCTCCGGGCTCTGCACCCCGGACGCACCGGTCAGCAGGCAGGCGGTGACGTCGCGGTACTCCCGCGCCCGTGGCTCCGGTTCGGGTTCCGGCCACAACGCCCAGGTCAGCAGACCACCCACGGCCACGACCAGCGCGACCGACAACGCGACCACCACCCGGCGTGGCGGCCGGCGCCACGTTCCGGCCGGCGACGTACGACTCTTCGTCTTCGCGGCGTTCCGCGCACCGCGACCCACTCCACCACCCAGCACGGCCAGCACCCTACCGGCCGGCGGCCCGATCCAACCTCCGTCGCCCGCCCCGGTCATCGCCCCGGGGCGCACGGCGGTGGGCCGCCGGGTACTCGCCGGAGAATTCTCCGGCGAGGATGTCGAGGATGGCTGGCCGGCTCCGTTCACCAGGTGACAGCGCGCCGACCGCGGCGCCTCACGACCAAGGAGCGAACCTGATGAAGTACCTGCTGATGATCTACGGCAACCAGGAGAAGTGGGACTCGATCCCGGCCGAGTCGTGGCCCGAGGAGATCGCCAAACAGGACGCGTTCAACCGGAGATACCAGCAGACCGGTGAGCTGATCGGCGCGTACGGGCTGGCCGACGCCGCGGCGGCGAAGCTGGTCCGGCGGACCGACGGCGCGCCTGCGGTCACCGACGGGCCCTACCTGGAGACCAAGGAGTACATGGCGAGCTTCTACCTGCTGGACTGCGAGAGCGAGCAGCGGGCGTACGAGATTGCGGCGGACATGCCGTGGGCGCACCTCGAGCCGGTCGAGGTGTGGCCGGTGCTGCACGAGGCGCCCGCCGACCTGTGACCGCCGATCGGGGGGTCGAGGGCCTGCTGCGCGAGTTGGCGCCGCAGGTCCTCGGCGCGCTGGTCCGCCGCTACGGGCAGTTCGACCGGTGCGAGGACGCGACCCAGGAGGCACTGATCCGCGCCGCGCTGCGGTGGCCGGCCGAGGGCGTACCGGAGAATCCGCGCGGTTGGCTGGTCACGGTCGCCGCGCACCGGCTGCTCGACGAGGTACGCGCCGACCGGTCCCGGCGGGGCCGGGAGGATGCGGTCGTGGCGGCGACGCCGCAGTCGGAGTTGCTGGGCCGGCCGGCGGACGAGGATCGGGACGCCGACCGGGACGACTCGCTGAAGCTGCTGTTCCTGTGCTGCCATCCGGCGCTGTCGTCGCCCAGTCAGATCGCGCTGACGCTGCGCGCGGTCGGTGGCCTGACGACCGCGCAGATCGCCGCCGCGTTCCTGGTGCCGGAGACGACGATGGCGCAGCGGATCAGCCGGGCGAAGCAGACCATCCGGGCGAACGGCGGCACGTTCGAGATGCCGTCCGGGGCGGACCGCGCGGCGCGGCTGGCCGCCGTCCTGCACGTGCTGTATCTGCTGTTCAACGAGGGCTACACCGCGACGGGCGGGCCGGACCTGACCACGCCCCGGCTGTCCGACGAGGCGATCCGGCTCACGAGTTGGTTGCGGCGGTTGCTGCCGTACGACGCCGAGGTGGCCGGGCTGCTGGCGCTGATGCTGCTCACCGAGGCCCGCCGTCCGGCCCGTACGGCACCGGACGGCGCCCTGGTGCCGCTGGCCGAGCAGGACCGCGCCGCCTGGGACCGTGAGCTGATCGACCGCGGGGTGGCGCTGGTGAGCGAGGCGCTGGCGCGCGGGCCGGTCGGGCCGTACCAGGTGCAGGCAGCTGTCGCCGCGCTCCACGACGAGGCCGAGACCCTCGACGCCACCGACTGGCCGCAGATCCTCGCCCTGTACGACCTGCTGGAACGGCTCGCGCCGGGGCCGATGGTCACCCTCAACCGGGCGGTGGCCGTCGCCATGGTGCACGGAGCCGCCGCCGGTCTGGCCCTGCTGGCGGAGCTGGCCACGGACACCCGGCTGGCCCGGCACCACCGCCTCCTCGCGACCCGCGCCCACCTGCGGGAACTGGCCGGTGACCGGACCGCCGCGGCCGCCGACTACCGGGCGGCCGCACGGCTCGCCACCAGCCTGCCCGAACGTCGTCATCTGACCACCCGGGCCGCCCGGCTCGAACCATGAGAGAACTCTCATGAAGCCTTCATCCGGCGGTCATCCCGATCCACCAGCCTGTTGCCGGTGAGTGCGCAGAAGGTGGCCACCGGGGTGGGGCTGGCCGCACTGGCCGCCCTGTTCGTCGGCGTCGGGCTGCCGGCCCTGCTGCCTCCCCCGGCTGTTCCGGAGATCCGCATCGTGGTACCGGTAACGGAGAGCGCCGAGATGGGGGCGGCGGACGAGGCGGAGCCGGACCCCATCGGGCAGGTGCCGCCGGCCACCGGAGGGGACGACGATGACGACGACGGGGGCGGATCCCGGCCCGGCGGTGGATCGGGCGACGACGGTGGGGATGACGACGACTCCGACGATGACGACGACGGAGACGACGACTGAGCTGGCCGGGCCGCCCTCCGGACGGTCCTGGCGGCCCACCGTCGGCCTGCGTACGCGGCTGCTGGGCTGGGCCCTGGTCCTGCTCACGGTGGCCAGCCTCAGCTCCGTGGTGGTGATCCGGCAGGTGCTGCTCAACCAGCTCGAGAACCGGACCGGTGCCTACCTGGGCCAGGAGGTGAGCGAGTTCCGTCGGCTCGCCGCCGGCCTCAACCCGGCGACCGGGCAGCCGTTCGGGGCCGACCTGCGCGCCATCGCCGACACCTACCTGCTGCGCAACGAGCCGCAGGAGGGCGAGGTCATGCTGATCTTCGTGGACGGGGCGTTCTACCGGTCCTCGGCCGACGCGCCGTACGACCTCACCCGCGACACGGCGTTGACGGCCCGCTGGGTCGCGCTCACCACCAGCGCCTACGGCGAGGTCGAAGGCGGGCCGGCGGCCCGGGCCCGGTGGCTGGCCGTACCGGTCCAGATCGACGACGACGTACGCGGGCACTTCGTCGTCGCGCAGTTCAGCGGTGGGCCACGGGCCGAGATCGACCGGGCGGTACGGACGATGGCCCTGGCCTGTGCCCTGGTGATCGTGGTGGTGGCGGCCGGCGGCTACCTCGCGATGGGGCGGGCGTTGCGCCCCTTGCGGTCGATGACCGAGACCGCCCGCGACATCGAGGAGACCGACCTGTCCCAGCGGATCGTCGTCACCGGCTCCGACGAGGTGGCGGATCTCGGCCGGACGTTCAACGGCATGCTCGGCCGCCTCCAGGGGGCGTTCGCCGCGCAGCGGGCGTTCATCAGCGACGCCGGGCACGAGTTGCGTACCCCGATCACCATCGTCCGTGGTCATCTGGAGCTCATGGGCGACGATCCGGTCGAGCGGCGGGAGACGGTCGCGCTGGTGACCGACGAACTGGACCGGATGAACCGGATGGTCGACGACCTGCTGATGCTGGCCCGTGCCGAGCAGCCGGACTTCCTGCGCCCCGAGGAGGTGCCCATCGCCCCGATGATGGCCGAGGTCTACACCAAGGCGGCCGCGCTCGGCGAGCGGGACTGGCGGCTCGGCCCGGTCGCCGAGGTGACCCTGCGGGCGGACCGGCAGCGGCTCACCCAGGCACTCATGCAGTTGGCGCAGAACGCGGTGCAGTTCACCGGCCCCGGTGACCGCGTCGAACTGTCCGCCCGGGCCGAGCACGGCCGGCTCCTGCTGGCGGTCCGGGACACCGGCATCGGCATCGCGCCGGAGGACCGGGAGCGGATCTTCCAACGGTTCGCCCGGGCCGAGCCGGGCCGGCAGCGCGCGGAGGGCGCCGGTCTGGGCCTGGCGATCGTGTCGGCGATCGCGGCGGCGCACGGCGGTACGGTCGCCGTCGACAGCATTCCCGGCGCCGGCTCCACCTTCACCCTCGTCCTGCCCGGGGGTGGGGCATGAACCGGATACTCGTCGCCGAGGACGAGCCCCGGATCGCCTCGTTCCTGGAGAAGGGGTTGCGCGCCGCCGGCTACGTCACCACCGTGGTCACGAACGGGACGGACGCCGCCGCGTACGTACGCGACGGCGCGTTCGACCTGATGATCCTCGACCTCGGTCTGCCCGGCCAGGACGGTCTGGCGGCGTTGGCCCAGCTCCGTACGCGCGGGGAACGGATCCCGGTGATCGTGCTGACCGCCCGGCACGCGGTCTCCGACCGGGTCACCGGGCTGGACCTGGGCGCGGACGACTACATGACCAAGCCGTTCAGCTTCGAGGAGTTGCTGGCCCGGGTCCGGGCCCGGTTGCGGGACCAGGGCCGGCCGGCCGCCACCGAACTGGTCGCCGGGCGGGTACGGATCGACCTGATCCGCCGTACGGTGACCGTCGGGGACCGGGCCGTGGAACTGACCGCCCGGGAGTTCCTGCTCGCCGAGACCCTGATGCGCCATCCCGGTCAGGTGCTCAGCCGGGAGCAGCTCCTCGACCGGGTCTGGGGACTCGGCCACGACCCGGGGTCCAATGTCGTCGACGTCTACGTCGGCTATCTCCGGCGCAAACTCGGCGGCGATGTGATCCAGACCGTCCGGGGAATGGGGTACCGGCTCGTCCTCTGAGCCGTCCCGCCGGGATGAGACGACTCTCATGGCGGCCTCACCGGTCACTCAGCCGTGGTCGGGACCCTGAGGGTCATGATCAGACCCGACCTGCTGACCGGCCCCGACGCGGGCGAGTTCCTCCGGGCCGCCCTGGCCGGGGCCGGCGCCGAACTCCTGTCCTGGCGTACGCGTCAGGTCGAGCACCAGCCCGGCCGGGGTGCCACCGCCGCGTACCAGGTCCGGGTGCGGTGGCCGGACGGGCGTACGACCGAGGAGCGGTTCGCCGCCTGCACCCGTACCCCGCCCGAGGGCACCCTGCTGCTCGACGACGGTGACACCCGGGTCGCGGTGTGGCGATTCCCCCACGACCCGTACCTTCCGGGCCTGAGCGCCGCGTACGACCCGGAGGCCGTCGCGGGGGCGCTGGCCGACCTGGGGCTGGGCGGCGGCCCGGTGCGGCTGACGGTGCGCGCCTACCGGCCACGGCGACGGGCCGTCCTGGAGGCGGTCAACGACCGGGGCCGGGTCTTCGTCAAGGTGGTCCGGCCGGCCCGGGTCGCCGCCCTGCACGAGCGGCACCGCCTACTCACCGCCGCCGGGGTGCCGGCGCCGCAGAGCCTCGGTTTCACCCCCGACGGGCTGCTGGTCCTCGCCGCGCTGCCCGGCCGGACGCTGCGGGACGTGCTGCGTGGCCGCAACGCTGCGCTGCCCGACGGCGAACAGGTGCTGGACCTGCTGGACCGGTTGCCGGCCGACCTGACCCGGCAGCCGCGCCGGACGTCGTGGGGCGAGCGGGCGCGGCACTACGCCACCGTCGTCGGCTCGGCGCTGCCGGCGGAGACGGAACGATGTGCGGCGCTGGCGGAGGCGATCGGGAACGAGGCGGGCACCGGGCCGACGGTGCCGGTCCACGGCGACTTCTACGAGAGCCAACTGCACGTCCTGCACGGCCGGGTCAGTGGACTGTTGGATGTGGACACGGCGGGGCCGGGCGACCGCCTCGACGACCTCGCCTGCCTGCTGGGGCACCTGTCGGTGCTGGCCCAGATCGACCAGGCGCGGTCCGGTGCGATCAACCGCCTGGGCGCCCGCTACCTGACCAGCTTCGCCCGCCGGGTGGACCCCGCCGACCTGCGCTACCGGGTCGCCGCGGTGGTGCTCTCGCTGGCCACCGGGCCGTACCGGGTGCAGGAGCCGGGCTGGCCGGCGACCACCCGGCGCCGGTTGGATCTCGCGGAACGCTGGCTGGCCAGTGCCCGTGCGGTCGGGCCGGTGCCGGTCCGGGGCGGATGAGGGATCTCTCACCGGCGGGTCAGAAACCCCTCATCCGGGTCCCGAACCCTGGTACGTGAGCAGCGCTGTTCGAAACGAACGATCCCTCCCTACAGAAGGAGTTGCCCGATGCGGATCAAGAGATCCTGGAAGATCGTCGCGGGAGCCGGTGCCGCGGCCGCCGTACTCGGCCTGGGTGCCACCGCCGCCCTCGCCAGCGACGGCATCGACCTGAAGGACCGCACCACCCCGACGGAGAACGTGCGAATCGGCGACCCGGGAACCGTGCCGGTGGCCGACGACTCGCCGGAGTCGGCGGACAGCCCGGCCGAGTCCCCCTTCGACTCCGCCGACTCCCCGAACGACAGCCCGGACGACCCGGGCTGGACCGAACCGGCGTCGGCGGACTCCCCGTTCACCCCCACCTCGCCGGCCGACTCCCCCGCGTCGGCGGCCTCGGCGGCGTCTGCGGCGTCTGTTGCGTCGGCGGCGTCCGCCGCTTCCGTCGCCTCGGCCGCATCACCGGTCTCGGCCGCTTCGGCGGACTCGCCGGCGTCGGCCGCCTCCCCGGCCTCCGCCGACTCGGGAGATTCGGGAGACTCGGCCGACTCGCCGTGATTCCGGTACCGCTGACGAGCCGGCGGCTGGTCACCGCCTGACGGCGTGCCCGGGGACCGGTCGGGCCCCGGCACGCCCCCACCACCGTCAAGTCGTGATCGTCTGCGGTTGAGGCATTCCGGGTACGGCGGGTCGGCTGCCTGGACCGCAGACGATCGAGACGGGGCCGGGCGGGATACCACTGTCGAGGTTCACAGCGAATTCGGCGTGGAAACAGCGAATTCGCTGTGAACCGAAACAGCAACCTCGCCCCGGGACCACGCTGCTGCCCCCGCGGGCCGCACGGGTTCGACCAAGGCGGCAGCGAGCTACCGCGCCCCGCGGATGAAGCCGGCCTTCCCCGCGCGGTAACGCGGCCGGTCCCGGTCGTTCGCGGCGGCGAGCCGCCGCTTGAGGGCGGCGTACGCGTCGCGCGCTTCACCGTCGGCGCGTAGGTGGTCGCGGAACGCGAGCCATTCGCGCCATCCGTCGGAGCGCCGCTCGACCACCTGGAGGTGGTGCGTGCGGCGGGCGATGTCGGGGTGGCACAGCGACCATTTGCGGTTCTCGGCGTCGCCGGGTTCGGGGGCGTGGACCCAGCCCGCCGCTGCTCCTCGAAGGACGTGGCCCAGGTGGGGTCGTGGTCGACGATCGTAATCCGGTCCAGTCGCTCGGGCATGGCGACATCGTGCCGCAGTCGTTCCGCGGGGCGGCACGACGCGGGCCGGTGCCACGACGGCCGCGCCAGCATCGAGTCGTATCCGTGAGTCGGGTTCGGTGCCCGAGAGGAGACGACGATGGTGCAGACGACTGCCTGGGTGCCCGGTACGACCGGCCCCGTGATCGGCGTACCGGCCTGGGGCGGTGCCCGTTGGGGCGGCAACGGCGGGGTGGACAACGGGCGTGGCCCGTACGGTCACACCGCGCCGCCGCCCGGTGTGACGTCCGGGGCGGCGCTCGGTGCGGCGTACTGCGGGGTCCTGCCCGTCCTCGCGGCCCAGGGCCGGGGCTACGGCTATCTGACGAAGGTCACGAAGGCCGGCGCGCTGGTCGACGCGACCGGCGCGAACTCGGGGACGGTGACCGTGAACGCGGCGACCGGCACGGTGGGCGTGACCGTCACCCGGGCCGGCGCGGTCCTGCAATACCTGGACATCGTCGGGCAGTTGTCCATCCGGGCCCGCGACGTCACGGTCCGGTACTGCCGGATCGACGGCCGCCCGGTCACCGGCACCGGCAAATACCTGGTGTCCACACAGGACGCGAATCCGGGGCTGGTCATGTCGTACTGCGAACTGCTCTGCGGCCAGGCGATGTCGGCGGCGTTCCCGCCGTACGGCGGTTACACCGCGCGCTACAACGCGGTGCACGAGGTCAGCAACGACGCGTTCAAGGTGGGCCGCGACGCCCTGGTCGAATACAACTGGGTGTACGGGCTGCGCAAGGCGCCCGGCGCGCACGCGGACCCGGTGCAGTGGACGTCGGGCGACAACATCGGGGTGCTGTTCAACCGGCTGGACTGCTTCACCGGCGCCGCCGACGCGCCGTCGCCGGAGGTGGTCGACTTCGCCAACGGCACGTTGCAGGTGGGGACGATGAGCGGCAACGGGTCGTGGTTCCTGATGACCGACAACTACTGCAACGGCGCCAACTACGTCATCCGGGTCGGCAACCAGAGCCCGCAGAACGGCTACACCACCCAGCACGCCTTCTGGTTGCGGAACCGCTTCGGCCGGCAGTTCATCGCCGGCCCGGTCTACGACTCGATCCAGGCCAGTGCCGACCAGGTCTTCGACGACACGAACGTGTGGGACCAGGGCGGCCGGACGTACCGGCGGACCGGGAACCCACCGGTCTGGTACTACAGCCACATCGTGGTGGCCGGCCAGCCGGTCAGCGACTGGACGCCGGTCAGCATGGGCCGCTACCCGTGACAGCGGTCCGGCCCGGGGACGACGCCCCGCGGCCGACCGTCAGCGCATGTGCAGCCAGCCGCCGTCGACCGGGAACGACTGGCCGCTGATGAAGTGGGCGCCGTCGCCGGCGAGGAACACCATCAGCGGTACGAGGTCCATGGCCGGGTTGCCGAGCTTGCCGCCGATCGGGATCTGGGCGGACATCATCGCGTCGTGCCGGGCGAGTTCCTCGGCGTTGAGGCGGCCGCGGTAGTCGTCGTACATGCCGGTCCACATGGCCGGCGCGACCGCGTTGACGGTGATGTTGTACGGCGCCCACTCCTGCGCGACGGCCCGGGTCCAGACGTGTACGGCGGCCTTGCTGGCCGAGTAGGCCGCCTGCTCGGGTACGCCGACGATGCCGGACCGGGAGCCGAAGTTGATGATGGCTCCGCCGGCGTCCTTCAGGTGGGCGAAGGCGGCGGCGTTGGTGTTGCGGGTGCCCTTGGCGTTGATGTCGAAGACGGCGTCCCAGTCGCTGTCGGGGATCTCGGCCGACGGCCCGCCGCGCTCGACGCCGGCCACGTTGACCAGCACGTCGAGGCCGCCGAGCAGGCTGACGACCTCGTCGAAGACGGTCGTGACCTCGGCCCGGTCGGACACGTCGCAGTGACGCCGGACGATGTGGTCGGGAGTGGTCCCGGCGGTGCCGAACTGCCGGTCGAGGGCCGCGACCCGGGCGCCCTCGGCGACGTATCCGGCCACCACGGCGGCGCCGATGCCCTGGGCGCCACCGGTCACGATGATGCGTTTGCCGTCCAACTGCCCCGCCATGGCCGCTGCCCCCACAGGTCTGCCCGGACTACCTCCGCCCGTAATGTCGTACCACGCCCGTGACCGTGGGTGACTTCAGATTCACCAGGTGCAGTGTCAGGGGTGGCGCTGGTGGGGAAGCTGGCCGATCGCCGGCTGCCGGTAGAGCGCCTGGGCGCGCCGGGCGAGATCGGTGGTCGCCGACGAGTTGGCCCAGGTGCCGAGGATGATCGCCGCGCCGGGGATCATCTTGGCGAAGAGCTTCTTCGCGGCCTTGACCCCGGCCATCTGGGCGAGCTTCATGCCGAGCTTGAGCGCCACCTGCCCGACCGGGGTCTTGGTTCCGGTGCGGAAGAGCGCGCCGGCCTTCTCCCGGCCGGCGGCCACCCCGAGCGCCATCCGGGCGGTCTCGGCGACCTTGTGGACCTTCTGCAGGACGAGCAGGTCGGTGGCCCGGTCGGGATGGGCCGGGTCGACGCCGTACGCGGCGGCGATGTGCAGCACCATCCGGGCCTGGGTCCAGGCCAGCACCCCGACGTCGACGACGGCACCGGGCAGACCGGTGGCGCCGGAGACGGCACCGGAGAGCCGGGCCAGGTTGATGAACTTCTTCGCCGCCTTCTGCGCGACCACGTCGGGGTGCAGGCCGGGCTGCTGGATGTGCACCCGCTCGACCCAGCGGCGGGCCTCCGGACCGAGCCGGCGGACGGCTTCGAGGGCCAGGTGCTCGGGGGCGTACTGCGGGTCGGCCCGCATCTTCTCCCACAGGCTGGCCGGTGGGGCGGCGGTCCCGTCGTCGGCGGCGGGGTCGTCGGGGGCACCGACGGGCGGGGCCGCGACCGGGACCGTGGCGTATCCGGCGGCCCGTGGCGCCGGAGCGGGTCCGCCGGCCGCCGGGTAGGCGGGCGGCGGCCCCCACAACGGCATGGCCGGCCCGGCGTCCGGGGTCGGCGCCGCCGACCCCGGAACCTCGGCGGCCGGCACCGGCTGGGCGGCGGGCGCCGGGGCGGCCGGCACCGGTGCTGCCCCGCTGGCCGGTCCCCCGGTGGCCGGCGGTGCCGGCTCCGCCGGGGCGGGTGCCGGCGGCTCGGGCCAGAGCGGCTGGTCGGGCGGCAGGGAGCCGGCGGGGCGGGGATCGGTCACGGGAGCACTCCGGGGGACGGACGGGCCTGACGCGGCACCGCCGTCAGCGGCGCCGCGTCAATCGTGACAGAAGCGAGCGAAGCCGATGCTGGTTGGCCGGGTTGGCGAGGTGCCGCCGCCCCTGGGCGACCGTCCGCTGCCCCTGCGGGCTGCTGATGAACGACCTGATGCGTCGGGTCAGTGACATGTCGGCCTCCTGCCGGTCGGGTAGGAGGCTTCTACCCGTACCGCCGGCCGGCCACACGTCGGCCCGGTCACCGGGCGCCGGTCACCCGGGCCCCGGTGACCGGCGTCCGGTGGACCGTCCGACTAGGACCGGCCGATGATGGCGTCGACGACCGCGGTGGCGTTGCCCTCGTGCTTGGCGTAGTGCTCCGGGAACGCCGACACCTGCACGGTCTGGGCGGCGACGGTGAGCCGCATCCGCTCCCAGTTGGGCACCCGGGCGAGTGCCTTGTAGAACTGGGTGGCCGAGTACGCCGGGTCCATCAGGCTGGCGACCGGCCCCCAGCCGGTGCTGGTGCGCTGCTGGAACAGGCCGACGGAGTCGTGGTCCCAGCCGGTGCCCTGGTGGGGGTAGTTCTTCGACTCCGGCAGCACCTCGCTGGCCCGGTTGAGCAGGTTGCTCTCCTGCATCGCGGTCGCGACGGCGATGATGTGGGCGCGGCGCGGCATGTCCAGGTCGTCGCCGGCCCGCACGATGGCGAGGGCGTTGTCCATCTGGACCTGGGACAGGCCGGCGACGGGGGCGACCCGCTCCGGGATGGCGGGCGCCTCGGCCTCGACCGTCTCGGCCGGCGTGTCCGGCCCGTCGGAGGTGTCGGAGGTGTCGGCGGCCCGGCCGGACGCGCGGTCGTCGCCCGAGTCCGCCCGCCGGGTGGTGTCGGCGGCGTCGGCGCCCGGCTGGCGTTCGAGCGAGCGCGAGGCGGGCTGGCCGGCCCGGGAGCGGACCTCGTCGGCGCGGGTCTGGGCGGCGGCGACGTCGGAGGGGAGCCGGCGCTCGACGGTCGCGGCGCGGGTCTCGGCGAAGGCGACGAGGCCGAGGCAGCAGATGACGCCGATGGCCAGGGCGAGCCGGGTCGGGCTCTGCCGGCCGGCCAGTTCGCGGACCCGGGGGTTGTCGAGGACGGCTTCGACCCGGGGGTGGTTGCGCAGGGCGCGCACGCGCGGGTCGGTCCGTACGGCGGTGAGCATGGCTCCGGTGTGGACACGGAAGCGCTCGACGGTCCGGTCGGACCGGGCGACCAGCTCGTGGAGGGTGTCGCTGGACCGGTCGAGCAGTTCCCCGAGGGCCTGCCGGGTGCGCCGGGTCGGGGTGGGTGCGCCGGTAACCGGATCGGCCGAGGGGACCTCGGCCGAATGGTCAGTGGTGCCTGCGGCGCCGGACTCGGTTTCAAGTGTGTGGTCGTCACGCATCCGACGAGGCTAGGCACAACGATCGGCAACTACACAGAGTGATCTTGTGGCACTCATCACAATTTTGATCGATGAATCGGTCAGCCGCCAACACGCGCGAACGCCAGGTCAAAAAGCCCGCAAGACCGGCATCCCGGGAAAGCTGCACTTTGCACAGCCAGGCAGGCATTTACCTTCGAACCATCCAGCACGGAGAGCGACGAGCACCCCCCTCCCCCATTCGGTCGACCACCGGTGGCACGACCCGCGCCGCCCGGGTCCACCGCGCGGGGCGGTCCGGCCCGATCACGCCAGAACCCTTACTACACAACGCGTTCGACAGGTGAGCAATGTGTAATCGGATTCGCCTCCGTCCGACCCGCCGCCGTCGGGACGAGGTCCGCCGGAACCCGGATGAGGGAGGGGACGCGGCACGGTCCGATGGAATGCACGAGGATGGGGTCAGCGTTTCCACCGGCGGGGTTGCCGCCCCGCGACACGCCCTCAAGAGGAGGTTCTGACCGGTGCTCGATCCACACGAGTTGTACGAGCTCACCGAAGACCTGCCCGAACTGGGCGAACCGGTTCTGGTGCAGGCGCTGACCGGGTTCGTCGACGCCGGCAACGCGACCCGGATCGCCCGAGAGCACCTGCTCGGCACCCTCCAGGGTCGGGTGCTGGCCACCTTCGACATCGACCAACTGCTCGACTACCGCTCCCGGCGACCCACGATGATCTTCGTCGAGGACCACTGGGAGAGCTACGACGAACCGCGCCTGCAGCTGCACCTGCTCGACGACGACGCCGGCACCCCCTTCCTGCTGCTGACCGGCCCGGAGCCGGACCTCCAGTGGGAACGGTTCAGCGCCGCCGTCATCACGCTGGTCGAGCGGCTCGGCGTACGGCTCACCGTCGGGCTGACCGCGATCCCGATGGCGGTGCCGCACACCCGGCCCACCGGGGTGACCGCGCACGCCAGCCGCCGGGAACTGATCGCCGGCCACGAGCCGTGGCTGCAACGCGTCCAGGTGCCGGGCAGTGCCGGCCACCTGGTCGAGTTCCGGCTGGCCGAGCAGGGCCGCGACGCGATGGGCTTCGCCGTGCACGTACCGCACTACGTGGCCCAGGCCGAATACCCGGCGGCGGCCGAGGTGCTGCTGACGTCGGTGTCGCGGGCCACCGGTCTGCTGCTGCCGACCGAGGGGCTGCGTACGGCGGCCGAGGTGGTCCGGGGCGACATCGACCGGCAGATCACCCAGACCGACGAGGCCGGGGCGCTCGTGCACGCCCTGGAGGAGCAATACGACGCCTTCACCCGGGGCCGGCAGGGCACCAACCTGCTCGCCGACCAGACCGGCCCGCTGCCAACCGCCGACGAGCTGGGCGCCGAGCTGGAGCGTTTCCTGGCCGAGCAGACCCGCCCGGGCGACTCGCCGAACGGCTGACCGGCACCGCCCGGTGCCGGTCGATCGGGCAGGCTGGGGGCATGCGTCTGGCGACCTGGAACGTCAACTCCGTCAAGGCCCGGCTCCCCCGCCTGCTCGACTGGCTGGCCACCACCCGCCCCGACGTGCTCTGTCTCCAGGAGACCAAGTGCGCGGCGACCGCGTTCCCCACCGCCGAGGTCGGCGAGCTGGGCTACACGGTGGCCGCGCACGGCGACGGCCGCTGGAACGGGGTGGCCGTGCTGTCCCGGGTCGGGCTCGACGACGTCACCCGCGGGTTCCGCGACGAGCCCGGCTTCCCCGACCCGGAGTCCCGCGCGGTCGCCGCGACCTGCGCCGGGGTCCGGGTCTGGTCGGTGTACGTCCCCAACGGCCGCACCCCCGACTCTCCGCACTACCTCTACAAGCTGACCTGGCTGGCCGCCCTGCGCGACGCGCTCGCCGACGACCTGGCCCGCGGCCCGCTGGCGGTCTGCGGTGACTTCAACGTCGCGCCCACCGACGCCGACGTCTGGGACCCGGCACTGTTCGTCGGCTCGACCCACGTCACCCCGCCGGAACGGGAGGCGCTGGCCGAACTGCGCCGGCTCGGCCTGACCGACGTGGTGCCGACCCCGATGAAGGGCCCGCACCCGTACACGTACTGGGACTACCGGGCCGGGATGTTCCACCAGAACAAGGGCATGCGCATCGACCTGGTCTACGCCTCCGGCGACCTGGCCGCCCTGGTCGACGGCGCGTACGTCGACCGGGAGGCCCGCAAGGGCAAGGGCCCGTCCGACCACGCCCCGATCGTGGTCGACCTGACCGAGGGTGGCACGCCGCCCACGGCACCCGCCGGGCTGTGAGGCCACCCGTAGGGTGGAGCCATGGCTGTCGTGAAGATCAACGCGATCGAGGTGCCCGAGGGTGCCGGCCCCGAACTCGAGCGTCGCTTCGCCGCCCGGGCCGGCGCGGTCGAGAACTCCCCCGGCTTCCTCGGCTTCGAACTGCTGCGCCCGGTCGCCGGCGAGTCCCGCTACTTCGTCTACACGAGGTGGGAGTCCGAGGAGGCGTACCAGGCGTGGGCCGGCGGGTCGGCGCGGGAGGCGCACGCCGGCGAGCGCGCCAAGCCGGTCGCCACCGGCGCCAACCTGCTCGAGTTCGAGGTCGTCCAGCAGGTCCCGGCGGCCTCCTGACCCGGGCCCGCCGCACCGGCCGGGCACACCCGGCCGGCCCCGGCATCGTGCCGGGCGCGCGGCCGGGTCACGGGTCGCGGGTGTCGACCAGCGACGCGAAGACGACCACGTTGTCGACGTAGCCGATGCCGCCGCCCCGGAACTCGCCGCCGCAGGTGATGAGCCGCAGGCCGGGGCGGGCGTAGTCGCCGTACACCCGCTCGGCGGGCAGCTTCTTCTTGTCGAAGCTCTCCACCGAGTTGACCTCGAAGATGCCGACGCTCCGGTCCCGCCGGGTCACCTCGATCTTCGCGCCGGGGCGGATCCGGGGCAGCTCGTGGAAGATCGACGGGCCGTCCCGGGTGTCGGCGTGCCCGACGATGATCGCCGGCCCGAACTCGCCCGGGGTCGGGCCGCGGTCGTACCAGCCGGCCTGCCGGTGCCGGTGCAGCGGCGGTACGGCGATCGAGCCGTCGTCGGCGAGGCCGAGGCCGTGCACGTCGGCGCGGATCTTCAGGGACGGGATCGCCAGCCGGATGGGCCGGCTCGGCTCCATCACCGGAAACTCGCGCGGCGGCGGCTTGTCCGCCCCGGCGAACAGGTTGTGCAGCAGTCCGGTCTCGGACAGGCCGGCGGCGGTGACGACCAGCCCGACGATCACGACCACCGCGGCCAGGCGCGGCCGGCGCAGCTTGAACACGGTGGTCAGGCCCGTTGCCGGCGGGAGGTGAAGACACCGAGCGCCACCCCGGCCGCGACGGTGGCCAGCCCGGCGCCGAGCAGCAGGCTGCCGGGGTTGTCGCCGGCCGTGCCGCCGAAGCCGGTGGCCGGGCCCTCGCTCGGCCGGCCCGGCTGGACCACGTTGAGCACGGCGGTGGCGACCCGCCCGTCCGGACAGGTCAACTTCACCCGGTACGGCCGTGCCGACCGGTCCTCGGGCACCGTCGCGGCGGCGGTCAGCAGGTCGAGTTGCGGCTCGACGGTGACCTTGTCGGCGAACGCGTCCGACTCGACGGTCGCCGGCTCGGTGTTCTCCCGGCAGCTCGCCCGGATGCCGACGAGGTAGCCGGCCTCGACCGTGCTCGGGTTGAGCTCGACGTAGACGTCGGCGGCCCACGCCGGGGCCGGGGGTGTGAGCAGGAGCACCGGTGGCAGCAGCAGCGCGGCGGCGGCCACGCCGGACAGGACGGCGCGCCGGCCCCGGCCGGGACGCGACAGGGGGCTGGGCATGCCGGTGCCCACGCTCCGCTCGGTCATCTGGGGACCCCTCCGTCGGGCAGCGCCGGGCGGGGGTGTCCGGTGTCTGCCGTACCGGGTGATTTTCGCATCCCCCGGCCGCCGGACGCACCCTTCGAATGCGTACGCTCATCTGTCTGTGACCTTCCTCGACGTGAGCCCACCGGCAACCGCACCGGACCGGCCACCGGCCGACGCCGGACCGGCCCGGCAGCACCGCGTGGGCGGCGGCGGGACGTCGGTCCGGTCGTTCCACACCCGGCAGGGCCGGATGACGACCCGGCTCGACGACGCGCTCGACCACGGGTGGCCGCTCCACGGGCTGGTCGTCGGCGACGGGCGGCTCGACCGGGAGGCGCTGTTCGGCCGCCGCGCCCCGCTGGTGCTGGAGATCGGTTCCGGGATGGGCGACGCGACGGCGGCGATGGCGGCGGCCGACCCGCGGCGCGACTACCTGGCCGTCGAGGTGCACGTGCCGGGCATCGCCAACCTGCTCGCGCTGGTGCGCGAGCGCGGGCTGACCAACCTACGGATCGCCCGCGGCGACGCCCTCGACCTGGCCCGCGACATGCTGGAGCCGGACTCGCTGGACGCGGTGCACGTCTACTTCCCCGACCCGTGGCCGAAGCTGAAGCACCACAAGCGGCGGCTGATCCAGCCGGCGCCGGTCGCGCTGCTGCGCAGCCGGCTGCGGCCGGGCGGGGTGCTGCACTGCGCGACCGACTGGGCGCCGTACGCCGACGCGATGCTGGCGACGCTGGACGCCGACCCGGGGCTGGTCAACACCGCCGAGGGGTTCGCGCCGCGGCCCGCGCACCGGCCGCTGACCAAGTTCGAGCACCGGGGCGTACGCGCCGGCCGGCAGATCTTCGACCTGGTGTTCCGCCGCGTCGCGGAGCCTGCCACGACCGGACCGGACGGCCCGGCTGGCGAGGGGTTGCGCATTTCGGGCACCATGGACCGGCCATGACGCTGACCACCCGGATTCCCGCCGCCCCCGACCCCGACACGCTCTTCGACGCCTTCGCCGGCTGGGCCGACAGCCGCGGCTTCGCCCTCTACCCTCATCAGGAAGAGGCGCTGATCGAGATCGTGTCCGGGGCCAACGTCATCCTCAACACCCCGACCGGCTCGGGCAAGAGCCTGGTGGCGGCCGGGGCCCACTTCGCCGCGCTGGCCGACGACCGGGTGTCGTTCTACACGGCGCCGATCAAGGCCCTGGTGTCGGAGAAGTTCTTCGACCTGTGCGAGGTCTTCGGCGCCGAGAACGTCGGGATGCTGACCGGCGACGCCAGCGTCAACGAGGACGCCCCGATCATCTGCTGCACCGCCGAGATCCTGGCCAACATCGCGCTGCGCGACGGCGAACGCGCGGACGTCGGCCTGGTCGTCATGGACGAGTTCCACTTCTACGCCGAGCCGGACCGGGGCTGGGCCTGGCAGGTGCCGCTGATCGAACTGCCGCAGGCGCAGTTCGTGCTCATGTCGGCGACGCTGGGCGACGTCACCCGGTTCGAGGACGACCTGACCCGGCGTACCGGCCGGGCGACCGCCGTCGTGAAGTCGGCCGAGCGGCCGGTCCCGCTGATGTTCTCGTACGCGATGACGCCGCTGCACGAGACCCTGGAAGAGTTGCTGAGCACCAAGCAGTCCCCGGTCTACGTGGTGCACTTCACCCAGGCTGCGGCGCTGGAGCGGGCGCAGGCGCTGATGAGCGTCAACGTCGCCACGCGGGCCGAGAAGGACATGATCGCCGAGGCGATCGGCAACTTCCGGTTCACCGCCGGCTTCGGGCGTACGCTGTCCCGGCTGGTCCGGCACGGCATCGGCGTGCACCACGCCGGCATGCTGCCGAAATACCGGCGACTGGTGGAGACCCTGGCCCAGGCCGGGCTGCTCAAGGTCATCTGTGGCACCGACACCCTCGGCGTCGGCATCAACGTCCCGATCCGCACCGTGCTGTTCACCGGACTGTCCAAATACGACGGTGTCCGGACCCGGCTGCTCAAGGCCCGCGAGTTCCACCAGATCGCCGGCCGCGCCGGCCGGGCCGGCTTCGACACCATCGGCACCGTGGTGGTGCAGGCACCCGAACACGTCATCGAGAACGAGAAGGCGCTGGCCAAGGCCGGCGACGACCCGAAGAAGCGGCGCAAGGTGGTGCGCCGCAAGCCGCCGGAGGGGGCGATCGGCTGGGCGCAGCCCACCTTCGAACGCCTGGTGGCCGCCGAACCCGAGCCGCTGACGTCGAGCTTCCAGGTCAGCCACTCGATGCTGCTCAACGTCATCGCCCGGCCCGGCGACGCGTTCGTCGCGATGCGGCACCTGCTGACCGAGAACCACGAGGACCGGCCCGCCCAGCGCCGGCACATCCGGCGGGCGATCGCCATCTACCGGGCGCTGCTCGCCGGTGGCGTCGTCGAACGCCTCGACACCCCGGACGAGGAGGGCCGCTCCGTACGGCTCACCGTCGACCTCCAGTTCGACTTCGCGCTCAACCAGCCGCTGTCGCCGTTCGCGCTGGCCGCGATCGAACTGCTCGACGCCGAGTCGCCGTCGTACGCCCTCGACGTGCTGTCGGTCATCGAGTCCATCCTCGACAACCCCCGGCAGGTGCTGTCGGCGCAGCAGTTCAAGGCACGCGGCGAGGCCGTGGCGGCGATGAAGTCCGAGGGGATCGAGTACGAGGCCCGGATGGAGCTGCTGGAGGAGGTCACCCACCCCAAGCCGCTCGCCGAACTGCTCGACGCGGCATACGAGATGTACCGGCGCGGCCACCCGTGGGTCGCCGACTACGAGGTCTCCCCCAAGTCCGTCGTCCGCGACATGTACGAGCGGGCGATGACCTTCGTCGAGTATGTCGGCTTCTACAGCCTGTCCCGCTCCGAGGGTCTGGTGCTGCGCTACCTCGCCGACGCGTACAAGACGCTGCGGCAGACGGTGCCCGAGGACGCCAAGACCGAGGAACTGGTCGACCTCATCGAGTGGCTCGGCGAACTGGTCCGCCAGGTCGACTCCAGCCTCATCGACGAGTGGGAGCGGCTGCGCAACCCCGCCGACGAGGTGGAGAAGGTCCTCGACGAGCGGCCGCCGGCCGTCACCCGCAACCTGCGTGCCTTCCGGGTCCTGGTCCGCAACGCCCTGTTCCGCCGGGTCGAACTGGCGGCGCTGCGCCGGTGGGACGACCTCGGCGAACTGGACGCGGCCGACGGCTGGAACGCCGACGCCTGGGCGGACGCCGTCGAGCCGTACTTCGACGAGCACGAGTCGCTGGGCATCGGCCCGGACGCGCGCGGCCCCGCGCTGCTGCTGATCGAGCAGGGGCGCGAGCGGTGGACCGTACGGCAGATCTTCGACGACCCCGAGGGTGACCACGACTGGGGCATCAGCGCCGAGGTCGACCTGGCGGCGTCGGACGAGGCGGGCGCCGCCGTCATCCGGATCACCGACGTCGGCCCCCTCCAGACGGTCTGACCCCTCTCCCTCTCCCGGGCTCCGCGCCCCGCGCCCCCGCCTTGTCGCCGATCAAGGACTTGTTGTCGGCGACAAGCGACATACCACCCACGACATCTCCTTGATCGCCGCGTCACGGCGGCCCGGGCCACTGCGGCCCGGTCAGCGCTCCTCGCCGCCGAGGACGTAGTGGCGCAGCTTCACCGGCGTTCCGTCGGGGGTGGTCCAGTCGGCGTCTTCGGTGTGGGAGTGCCGCCAGCCGTCGGCTTCGTAGAAGGCGACGGCGGCGGAGCGGCGGTCGTCCGTGACGTTCAGCGTCAACTGGTGGTGGTGCTCCACGGCCCATGAGCGCGCCCGGCGCAGCAGCGCGGTGGCGACGCCGCGGCGGCGGGCGGCCGGGGTGACGTAGAGCCGGGACAACTCCGCGCCGGGACTCGGCGTCTGGTTCCCGGCGGCGTCAGGGGCGCGTTGGACGGCGACGTGGCCGGCGATGGTGCCGCGCGGGCATTCGGCGATCCAGGCCCGCAGCAATCGTGCCGGAGTGAGCCATCGGTGTGGATCCGTGGGCCAGTTCAACGGGTAGGCGTCGGCGTCATGGACGGCACGGAGCGCCTCGACGCAGGCGTCGAGGTCGGTGGCCTCCCGACGCCGGATCACGACTTCGTACATCAGGCCATCTTTGCGCGGCGCGCCGACCACGTCGCCATGGGCGGTGGCGGTCTCCTCCCGCCCGGGTCGCGGTGATCGTCTGCGGCTCGGCCCCTCCGGGCAGGGCGTGTCGGGTGCTCGAACCGCGGACGATCGAGGCGGACGCCGTACCCGTCCGGACCGGGTCACCGGGCTGTGAAGAGGGGGCCGATCGGGGGCGAGAAACCCTGGGCGAAGCGGCGCCAGTCGATTAGAATGTATGTACTAATCCGCCCGCTGACCTGGGAGGACATCAGTGAGCCCGACCGCTACCGACACCCCTACGCCCTACGCGACACTGCTCGGTTTCACCCGCTACGTCGATCGCACCGGCCCCGCCAAGGCGACCTTCGTCGGTGGGCTGCGCCGGCAGCGGGCCAGCCGGTCCGGGTTCAACCCGCACGGTCAACTCGTCAAGGCACTGAAGACCGACATCGCGTTCCACACCGGGGGCACCCACCTGTCCGCGGTCGTCGAACTCGTCAAGCCGCGCTGGCGCCCGCTCTACGAGGCGCTGGTGCCCGGCGCGCTGGCCTGGCTGCGGTCGCTGGACGAGCCGGACACCGTCCAACTCGCCCAGACCCACGACGCCCTCGGCATGCTCGGCGGTCTACCCGTCAAGATCAACCCCCATCTCGGGCTGCGCTACGCCGACGGCCACGCCGAGGCGATCCGGCTGCACCTCGACGAGCAGCCGCCCAGCAACGAGGCGGTCATCGCCACCCTGCACCTGATGACCAGGCACATGGGCCAGGTCCTCCCGCACGCCGAGCCGGTCCTGGTCGACGTGCGACGGGGGATCGCACACCGCCGCGACGCGAGCGTCAAGACCGATCAGGTCGAGCGCTGGCTCGCCGGTGAGGCCGCCGCCTTCGCGGCCATCTGGACCACCGCCGCCTGAGCGCACCCCCCGCGATCTTGCGGTTGTCGCCCGCTGCCGGGGCGGCACCGCAGGATCGCGGGGGCGCGGTCCGGAATGCGCCGGATCAGGCGGCGCGGTAGCCCAGTTGGTCGGAGATGCGGGCGGTCGCCGCCAGCAGCGCCTCGGTCGCGTCGACCGTGTCGGGACGGAAGCGGCCCTCCGGGCCGGAGACGCCGATGACCGCGGCCACCCGACAGTCGTGCCCGAACACCGGCGCCGCGATCGAGGCGGCGCCGGTCCGGCACTCGCCGTACGAGGTCGAATAACCCAGCGAACGGATGCTCGCGATCTCGGCCCGCAACCGCACCGGGTCGGTGATGGTGCGGTCGGTGACCCTGGCCAGCCGGCGCCGGCACAGATAGGCGCTGATCTGCACGTCGTCGAGGAAGGCCAGGAACGCCTTCGACGGGCCGCCGGCGTGCAGCGGATACGGCACGCCGACGTCGAGTTCGAGGCGCACCTCCTGGTCGGGAACCGCCTGGTCGACGTGGAGGCGGGTGTCGCCGCGCCGCAGCGACAGCGTGGCGGTCTCGCCGGTGAGGTCCGACAGCCCACGCAGTTCCGGCCCGGCGGCCGTACGCAGATCGGTGCGGGCCAGGTAGGCGCGGCCGAGCGCCACCGCGGCGTGGCCGAGGGCGTAGCGGTGGGTGGTGGGGTCGAGGACGATGAGGTCCCGGCTGCGCAACGCGGTCAGGATGCGGTGCACGGCGGCCTTGGTCAGCCCGAGCGCCGTGGCGATCTCGGTGACGCCCAGGTCGGCCTGGCCGCTGCGGCCGAAAAGCAGGAGCACGTCCATCGCCCGCTCGACGGCGGCAATGGAACGCGACTGGCCGACGGCTCCCCGGTCCGGCGCGGAGCCCCGCTCGGCCGCGCTGCCAATGGTTGCGCCGGTCGGCACGTTGCGCGCTCCTCACTGGACGGACGACCCCGCGCCTCGGCGCGGACCCGAGGACCCTCGGTGCGAAGGTGTCACACGCGATCAACCGCCGCCCCGACCCCACGTCGACCCTATTCGAACAATTGTTCGACCGCCACTTCCGTCCCGTCGGACGGACGTGGCACGCTGGTCCCGTGACCGAGCGAAGCGAGGGAACCAGTCAGCTCAGCCCGCAGTCACGTGACCGCCGAGCGAAGCGAGGTGTCACGTGACCGAGCGCAGCGAGGGAACCAGTCAGCTCAGCCCGCAGTCACGTGACCGCCGAGCGAAGCGAGGTGTCACGTGACCGAGGGAAGTAGGGGAGACGGGCTGCTGTCGGCGCGGGCGCTGAACCGGGCGCTCCTGGCCCGGCAGGGGCTGATCGACCCGTTCGACGGCCCGCTCACCGAAACCGTCGAGTCCGTCGGCGCGATCCAGGCCCAGCAGTGGACGTCGCCGCCGGTCGCGCTGTGGTCGCGGCGGCGGGACTTCACCGCCGACGAACTGTGGGCCGCGCTGGACCGGGGCGACCTGGTCACCGGGATCCTGCTGCGCCGCACCCTGCACCTGGTCAGCGCCCGTGAGCACCCCGCGTACGCGGTCGTCGCCACCGGGTCCGGTGTCGACGGGTGGCAGGGGCTCAAGGTGGCCCGTACGGCCGGCGCGGACCGGCTGCTCGCCGATCTGCTGGCGTACGCCGGGCAGTCCCGCACCGGCGACGAGTTGCACGACTTCGTCGAGGCGTGGGTCGAGGCGCATCCGGGCGGGTTGAGCGATGCCGAGGTGGCGGCGCAGCGGGCGTACCGGTGGCGGGTCCTGCGGGCCTCGCCGGCGCTGGTGCGGGTGCCGGCCGACGGGCGGTGGGCGGCCCGGACGCCGGCCGCCTACCGGGCCGCCGCGGAATCCGGCGACCTGGACCCGGACGCGGCCCACGACATGGCGGTCCGGCGGCATCTTCGGGCGTTCGGGCCGGCCGGTGCCGACGACGTCGCGTACTGGCTCGGGGTCCGGGTGCCGGTGGTGCGGGCGGCCGTCGACCGGATCGGCGCCGAACTGGTCCGGTTCGCCGACGAGGACGGGCGGGTGCTGTACGACCTGCCCGACGCGCCCCGGCCGGGCCCGGACGGCGAGATTCCGGTGCGGTTCCTGCCGGCGTTCGACAGCGCGTTGCTGGCGTACGCGGCGGGCCGTCGCGCCCGGATCCTGCCTGACGCGTACCGGGACCGGGTCTACGTACGCGCGAACCTGCGCTGGCTGCCGACGGTGCTGGTCGACGGCTTCGTGGCGGGGGTCTGGGCGACCCGGGTCAGCCGTCGGGTGGCGACCGTCACGGTCACCCCGTTCGGCCGGCTGCCGCGCGGCACCCGGGCCGCGGTGACCGGGGTGGCCGAGCGCCTGATCCGCTTCGTCGAGCCGGCGGCGACCGACCACCAGGTGGTTGTCGAGGGATAACCGGAAGCCGTCCCGCCCCGGGCATGCCTATCCTTGGCGACGACATGCAGACTCCGCCGCCCGCCCGCTCCACGCCCGATCCGACGAGCAGTCCGACCGACCGACGGCTCCACCCGGCCGACGGCACGGATCCGCCGGCCGACCGCACGAACCCGCCGGCCGACAGCCAGGATGCCCCGACCAGCCATTCTGGCGGGTTGTCCGACCTGCTGGCCCGCCTGCCCGAGCTGATGCCGCGCGATCAGCACCGCCTCCAGCGGCGGGTCGACGGCACCCGGAAGATCCGCGACCGGGAGCGGCGGGCCGCCGCGCTGGCCGAGATCGCCGGCGAGGTCGACCGGGCGGAGTCGCGGCTGGCCGCCCGGCGGGCGGCGGTGCCGGCGGTCAGCTACCCGCCGCAGTTGCCGGTCAGCGACCGCCGGGACGAGATCGCCGCCGCGATCCGCGACCACCAGGTGGTGATCGTCGCGGGCGAGACCGGCTCCGGCAAGACCACCCAGCTTCCCAAGATCTGCCTGGAGCTGGGGCGGGGGGTGCGCGGGCTGATCGGGCACACCCAGCCGCGCCGGCTCGCGGCGCGTACGGTCGCCGACCGGATCGCCGAGGAACTGGGCACGCAACTGGGTGAGACGGTCGGGTTCAAGGTGCGGTTCAGCGACCGGGTAGGCGACTCGACCATGGTCAAGCTGATGACCGACGGCATCCTGCTCACCGAGTTGCAGCACGACCGGCTGCTCCGCCAGTACGACACGTTGATCATCGACGAGGCGCACGAGCGCAGCCTCAACATCGACTTCATCCTCGGCTACCTGCGGCAACTCCTCCCCCGCCGACCCGACCTCAAGGTCGTCATCACCTCGGCGACCATCGACCCGCAGCGGTTCTCCCGGCACTTCGGCGACGCCCCGGTGATCGAGGTCAGCGGGCGGACGTACCCGGTCGAGGTCCGCTACCGGCCGCTGGTCCTCGACACCGAGGCGGAGGAGGACGACACCGACACCGACGTCGTACGCGACCAGATCCAGGCGATCTGCGACGCGGTCGGGGAACTGTCCGCCGAGGGGCCGGGCGACATCCTGGTCTTCCTCAGCGGCGAGCGGGAGATCCGCGACACCGCCGACGCGCTGAACCGCCTCGACCTGCGGAACACCGAGGTGCTGCCGCTGTACGCCCGGCTGTCGACCGCCGAGCAGCACCGGGTCTTCCAACCGCACGGCGGCCGGCGGGTGGTGCTGGCCACCAACGTCGCCGAGACGTCGCTGACGGTGCCCGGCATCAAGTACGTCGTCGACCCCGGCACCGCCCGGATCTCCCGCTACAGCCACCGGCTGAAGGTGCAGCGGCTGCCGATCGAGCCGGTCTCGCAGGCATCGGCCAACCAGCGCAAGGGCCGCTGCGGGCGTACGTCGGACGGCATCTGCATCCGGCTCTACGACGAGCAGGACTTCCTGTCCCGGCCCGAGTTCACCGATCCGGAGATCCTGCGTACCAACCTCGCGTCGGTCATCCTCCAGATGACCTCGATCGGTCTGGGCGACCTGGCCGCGTTCCCGTTCATCGACCCGCCGGACCGGCGCAACGTCGCCGACGGGGTGGCGCTGCTGCACGAACTCGGGGCGATCGACCCGGCGCAGGACGACCCGCGCCGCCGGCTGACCGCGCTCGGCCGGCGCCTCGCCCAACTGCCGGTCGACCCGCGGCTGGCCCGGATGGTGCTCGAGGCCGACCGCAACGGCTGCGTCGCCGAGGTCATGGTGATCGCCGCCGCACTGTCCATCCAGGACCCCCGGGAGCGGCCGGCGGACAAGCAGGCCCAGGCCGACCAGATGCACGCGCGGTTCGTCGACAAGGAGTCCGACTTCGCGACGTACCTCAACCTGTGGCGCTACCTGCGCGAGCAGCAGCAGGAGCGGTCGTCCAGCTCGTTCCGCCGGATGTGCAAGGCGGAGCACCTCAACTACCTGCGGGTCCGGGAGTGGCAGGACATCCACTCGCAGCTGCGGCAGGTGGCCCGCACGCTCGACGTGACCGCCAACGAGGAGCCGGCCGACGCGCAGCGTGTCCACCAGTCACTGCTCGCCGGCCTGCTGTCGCACCTCGGCGTACGGGACGAGAAGAGCAAGCCCACCGACACCGGCCGGGGCGGGCGCAACGACTACCTCGGCGCCCGGGGCGCCAAGTTCGCCCTGTTCCCCGGATCGGCGCTGTTCCGCAAACCGCCACGCTGGGTGATGGTCGCCGAACTGGTCGAGACGTCCCGGCTGTGGGGCCGCATCGCCGCCCGCATCGAACCGGAATGGGCCGAGTCGCTCGCCGGCCACCTGGTCAAGCGCAGCTACAGCGAACCGCACTGGGAGAAGAAGCAGGCGTCGGTCGTCGCGCACGAGAAGGTGACCCTGTACGGGATACCGCTGGTCACCTCACGCAAGGTCCAGTTCGGCCGGATCGACCCGGCGCTGTCCCGGGAACTGTTCATCCGGCACGCCCTGGTCGAGGGCGACTGGCAGACCAGCCACGCGTTCTTCGCCGCCAACCGGGCGCTCCTCGGCGAGATCGAGGAACTCGAACACCGGGCCCGCCGCCGCGACATCCTCGTCGACGACCAGACCCTCTTCGACTTCTACGACCAGCGGATTCCGGCCGACGTCGTCTCCGGCCGGCACTTCGACACCTGGTGGAAGCGGATTCGCCGGGAGAAGCCGGAACTGCTCACCTTCGACCGGGAGATGCTGGTCAACGCCGGCCGGGGCGGCGTCGACCCGGCCGACTATCCGGACGTGTGGCGTTCCGACGGCTTCCAGTTGCCACTGAAATACGAGTTCGAGCCCGGCAAGCCGACCGACGGCGTCACCGTCGACATCCCGCTGCCGGTACTCAACCAGGTCCGGGCCGACGACTTCGACTGGCAGGTGCCCGGGCTGCGCGAGGAACTCGTCGTCGCGCTGATCCGCTCGCTGCCGAAGGCCACCCGGCGCAACTTCGTACCGGTGCCCGACTACGCGCGGGCGGTGCTGGCCCGGATCACCCCCGGCCAGGAGCCGCTGCTCGACGCGGTCACCCGTGAGCTGCGCCGGATGACCGGGGTCACCGTCGCCCCGCAGGAGTGGGACCGGTCCCGCATCCCCGACCACCTGCGGGTCACCTACCGGGTGCTCGGCGACGACGACCGGCCGGTCGCCGAGGGCAAGAGCCTGCCGGCGCTGCAACAGCAGCTCAAGACCGAGGTACGCCAGACCGTCGCCGCCGCGGCGGGCGACATCGAACGGTCCGGGCTGACCGACTGGGCCGACCTCGGCACGATCCCGCCCACTGTGGAGCAGGTGCGCGCCGGCTACCTGGTCACCGCCTACCCGGCGCTCGTCGACGAGGGCGACACCGTCGCCCTGCGGGTCTTCGAGACCGAACTGGAGCAGCGGACCGCGATGCGCGCCGGCACCCGCAGGCTGCTGCGGCTCACCGTCGCCTCCCCGGTCAAGTTCCTCCAGGGCCGGCTGTCCAACGAGGCCAAGCTCGCCCTGAGCCGCAACCCGCACCGCAGCGTCGTCGACCTGATCGACGACGCCGCCGGCGCCGCCGTCGACCACCTCGTCGACGCCGCCGGCGGCCCCGCCTGGGACGCCGCCGGGTTCGCGGCGCTCCGAGACCGGGTACGCGCCGACCTCGTCGACACCGTCGTCGAGGTGGTCGGCCGCACCCAGAAGGTGCTGAGCACCGCCTACGCCGTCGAGCAGCGGTTGGGGCGTACGTCCAGCCTCACCCTGGTCGCCGCGCTGGCCGACATCCGGGCGCAGTTGTCGGCGCTGGTCTACCCGGGCTTCATCACCGACACCGGCTACGCGCGGCTGGCCGACCTGCCCCGCTACCTGACGGCGATCGAGCGGCGGCTGGACCGGCTGGCCCAGAATCCGCAACGCGACCGGGAACAGCAGGCCCGCATCGACCAGGTGCGCAAGGAGTACGACGAGATGCTGGCCGCCCTGCCGCCGAGCCGCCGGGCCGACGCCGACGTACGCGACATCCGCTGGATGATCGAGGAGCTGCGGGTGAACGTGTTCGCGCAGGCGCTCGGCACCCCTTACCCGGTGTCGGAGCAGCGCATCTACCGCGCCATGGACCAGGCCGAAGGCCGCTGACCGGCACGCGAAGTCTGCGCGGTCAGCGACGTGGCCGACGTGGGTTCTCCGTCTGTTCGTCGCCTTCCGGCAGGTCGGCGGAGAACGTTCCCACGTCGCCTCGGGCAATGTCGACGAGTTTCCGGCCGAGGGAATCGACATCCTCTCTGGCACAGCCGGTCCGGATGAAGAATTCCGCCCGGGACAAGCCAACCGTGGCCTCGGTGAGGCAGGCGGCCAATCGCATCGCCTCATCACTGTCGAGCACAATTTCGATCCGGTTCGCAATACGCTCAGCACGCACGTCGATCACCTAGGCTTTCCGCTGATTGAAATCGTCTGAGGATTCCCTGAAGGCTGTAATCGAATATCGTCCACGCTGAACGACCGTGATGTCCATGCTGGAGTCGAACCACCCGACACCTCCGCCCCGGAGAGCGCTACCGTCGCTTCTGTCAACAAAGCCCTCCAGATAGTCGGCCAAGGCATCATCAGACATGCCGAGATCGTGATTCCGAGCCCTACCGAGTCTGATCTCATCTGCCAACTCCTGAGCTATGTGAAGGACTCCCTGATAGGCGGCGTCAGAGCAGTTCTCCAAGCCACGTCGGCCGATATCCTCATCTTGCTCGGCGACCTCCCTCCGCGCCTTCCTACGAGAAGGGCCATCCGCTTCCACCGTCTCAGCGGCAACATCGCCGGCGCCACCTGCCGATTGCGGGTCGTCCGGCGGGACACCGCTGTCGGCCGGCTCGTCGAGGCCACGTGACATGCGATGGATACGCTCGCCCATACGTTCCCCCATGTGAACCTAGGCCGGATTCGCAACACCAGGCCCGAGGTGTCGCAACCCGTTCGACCGTCATGCGGCGGCTCCGAGGTATCTGGCGGGCCAGGCGCAGCGCGGGAAACGGCGCAGGGCGGCATCGACGCGCTCGTTCCAGTCGGGGTCGGTGTGACGCGCCCCGATGGCGGCCACCAGCGCGGGCGGGTCGTCGTTGCCGAGCACCGTCGTCCGGCGCCGGGCCCCGTCGCGCTGGTCGGCGGCGAACCAGCCCCGCACGACCGCCAGTTGGTCGGCGCTGGCCGCGTACGGGATCCGGGCCTGGTGGGTGGCGTTCCACCCGGCCGTACGGGGGTGGGCCGGCGCCGCCGGGTCGGCGCGTACGGCCTCGGTGAGTTCGTCGAGAACGAGCGCCCACCGGTACGGCGCGGCCAACCACCCGGGTTCCTCGTCGGCGCAGCGGACGGTGCGGCCGGGCAGTCCCGGCAGGGTGGCCAGCACGTGCGCCGCGAGGTCGTCCGGGGTGCAGCCGAGGACGGGGGCACGGGCGGCCACAGCGCGGTCGACGGCGTGTGACAGGGCGCAGTGCCGCAGCCGGGCCGGCAGTGCCTCGACCTCCGCCATCAGGTCGCCGTCGGGCAGCGGGCTGCCCCAGCCGGTGAGGTGTCCCAGGACGCCGAGTTCGGCCCAGACGACGAGCAGCGGCCGGTCCTCGAGAAGGTGCTCGGCGTGCCGCATCTGGCGCAGGTCGCAGGGCCGGACGCGGCAGTCGGTGCCACAGGTGACGCTGCGCCGGCCGATCAGGGTGTCGACCGGTGCGGTGCGTACGGCGGTGGCTTCCCGGTCGGTGCCGTCGGGGACGGTCACCAGTAGCGGGTGGTCCATCCCGTCGGTGAACACCGCGCCGGTGCCGGGCCGGAGCGTGACCAGGTATGCCGACTGCGCCTCGGTCAGGTTGACGGTGGCGCCGACGGCGTCCCGGTCGTCGCGGGCCGGCAGCCGGTGGATGACCTTGACCGCGGTGTTCTTGATGACGTCCGGGGCGAGCTTGGCGGGAATCTGTTCGGCGATCACCAGGCCCTCGCCGTACGCCCGGATCTCGGCGAGCAGCGACGCGAACAGTTCGACGGCATGGGCGGCCGGCCCCGGACGCTCGGTGCGGCGCAGCAGCCGGTGTGCCTCCTCGAAGACGCTCAGGTGCCGCAGGCCGGTGCGCGCGGGTGCCGGGTCGCGCCGCTGGGCGACCCGCAGGTGTTCGACGAGCCGGATGAGCAGGGCACCCATCAGGAACGCCTTGTCGCGGTCGTCGCCGACGTCCTCGATCTCGAAGACGACGCGGGCGGCGAGCAGCCGGTCGAGGTCGAGCGGGTGGCCGCCCTCGAAGAACCGGCCGGTCGTGCCGAGCCGCAGGCTGGCCAGCCTGACCCGGACGAATCCGCGGACGTTGTCGCTGATCTCCGGGCCGTACCCGATCTCGGCCACCACCTGTTCGGCGGCCCGTTGGAGGTCGGTGAGGGTGGGGTGGCGGGGCCGGCGGCCGGCGGTGCGGGCGGCGCCGAGCGGCAGGTCCCAGCCCTGCTCGGTGTAGCAGCGGTGCAGCGCGGCGGCCAACACCTGCGGGAACGGTTCGTCGGCCTCGAACGCGGCCAGGAACAGCGCGCGGACCAGGTCGAGATGGGTCTGGAGCGGGAACCCGGCGGCGGGTTCGAGCGGGTTGAGGCCGACGGGCGGGGCGTCGGGATCACCGGGCCGGACGGCGACGATCCGGCCCGGGCCGAGCCGGGCGGCCATCGAGCGGTATTCGGCCTTGGCCGGTTCGACGACCAGCCACGGCAGGCCGGCGGCGGTGGCACCGTCGAGCAGGTGCCGGATGGTCTGCGACTTGCCGGCACCGGTCGCCCCGCAGACGAAGGTGTGCCGGTTGAGGCTCGCGCCCGGCAGCCGGAGCCGGCCGGCGGGCGCTCCGTCACGGTCCAGGATCTCGCCGATGTCTATGCCGTCGGGGTCCGCGGCCTCGGGGGTGACGTCAAAGGTCGGCCTGGGTACGACCCGCAGACCGGGCACCTCCACCGCGGGTGGCCGGGCGAGCGCGGCGACCAGCAGCGAACCGGCCAGCAGCGGTTCGCCTTCGGGGCCGTCGGCGGCCGGGTCGAGCAGGCCGGCCGGATCGACCGGGGCCGGGTCGGGGGCGAACGCGTACGGCAGTCCGGTCAGGTCGGCGCCCGCGCAGAGCAGACCCGCGACGGCCGTGGCGGCGGCCGGGTCGGGGCCGCCGGCGAACAGCCGTACCCGCCAGAGGCCGGTCGCCTCGGCGGCGCGCAACTCGCGGTGGCGGTGTTCCAGCCGGACGGCGCGTACCGCGTGCTCCGGTGACGAGGCGCGGGCCCGGGCGTCACGTTCGGCGGCGGCGACCCGGTCGGCCTCGCGGCGGATGTCGGCGGGCGGGACCGGTACGGCGACCAGCAGCCAGGCGAAGGGGCGGTGCCAGGCGCCGAGCAGCCCGTCGGCGAGATCGGGGCGCCGCGCGGCCGGCTCCGGTGTCGGCTGGTCCACGAGGAGACCGTCGACCACGCCGCGCAGTTCGGTCCAGGCGGGCAGGGCGCCGAGGAGCCCCGCCACGTCGGCGGCGGGACAGGGCTCGCCGCGGCTGCCGGGCGGGAAGTTCAACGGCACGGCCCGCCCGGCGGCGGCACCGCGCGGTGCCGGTGCCGGGTCGCGCGGTCGCGGGACCGGTGCCGCCGGTGCGGTCGAGGCGGTGGTCAGCACGGTGACCGGGCCGCCTTGCGCTGTCCGGCACCAGCCGAAGACCAGCGGTGGGGCCGGGGCGTGGACGCCGAGGTGGTAGGCGGAGACGACCGCCGCGTGCCGCCGGGGCCGGTCCGGGTCGTTGCCGGCGCGGTCCGGGTCACCGGGCGGTGGCGGGGCCGGCGCGAACACCTCGACGACCCGGCACAGGTCGGCGGGCGCGACGACGGGCGCGGAAACGGCCTTCACGATGGCGGCCGTTGGCGCGGCGGCCGGGCCGGCGGCGCCGCGGTGAGCGGCAGCGGGGGCGCGGCGGGTAACGGCGCGGCGGCGGTCGGGCCCCCGACGGCCGGTCCCGTCACCTCCGGCGGGGACGGCAGCGGGCCCATGCCGACCCGGGGCAGGGTGACGAGGTCCGGGTTGCACTCGGTCGGGACCACGGTGGCGCCGTCGTCGTCGCGGCGGACCAGGATCAGCGCGTAGTCGGGCAACTCCTGGAAGGTCCGCGGTTCGACGGCGTACTCGTAGACCCGCTGCCGGCTCTCGGCGTCGCTCCAGTTGGTGCCGTCGGCGAGGCTGCGGGTACGGCTCCAGTTCCGGGTGACGCTCCAGTTGGCGCTCTCGCTCAGGTTCCAGCCCCGGTTGCGGCTCCAGGTGGTCGGCGTGGATCCGCGACCGCCGCCGCGGCCGGTGCCGTCCGACGTCCCCCATCCGGTGCCGTGCCCCTCGGTGTCGCTCGCGCCCTCGGTGTCGGCGACCGTGTGAGTCTCGTTGCCGCCCAGGGTCCGGGTCAGTTGGGAGAGCACGAACCGGTGTTCCCGGCCGACGAAGTCGGCGGCGTGCCGGGCCTCCTCGTGGTTGCCGAGCCGCATGAAGCCGACCGTGCCGGCGCCGATCGCCTGCACCACCGGGCCGCGCAGGTGGCGGTGGAGCAGGACCAGCCGTACGCCGCGTCGCTCGCAGAGGTCGCCGAGCCGCTCGACGTGCCGGGCGGGCAGGTCGTCGGCACCGGCGACGACGAGGCTGCCCGGTCGGGCCGGCCCGTGGGCGATCCGCCGGATCAGCCACTGCACGACGAGGTCGTCGAGCAGTTCGGCACGTACGGTGCGGCCGCCGGTCGCCAGGGCCAGGCAGGTCAGCGCGGCGGCCGGGCGGGCGTCGCGCCGGGTGCCGAGCGGGGCCAGCGGTTCGACGAACGACTCCAGCCGGCTCAGGTGCTGGTGCGCGTGCCGGCGGTAGTCGTCGCCGAAGATCCGGTCGGCGACGTGCCGGCGCTCCTCGGGGGTCAGCTCGGGGGTGTCGCCCGGTTCGTTCATGAGGACCCGGAGCGCGGCGGCGAGCCTGGCCATCGAGATGTGCTCGCCGAGCGCGGCGCAGACGGCGGTCAGGATCCGGTCGTCCATCAACCGGCCGGCCAGCTCGGTCGGCGGCTGCCCGGAGTGGATCGACTCCACCAGTGAGTCGACGAGCTGGCGGGGGGTGAGCCCGACGAGCAGGTCGCTGTCGGCCAGTTCGTCGGGGAGCAGCAGCAGATCGACGGTCAGCCCGTTGGCGGCGGCGACCCGCAGCAGTTCCCGGCTGACCGCCTCACCGGACAGGTCGACCATGACCATGGGGCCCCGGGTGGCCAGCAGCGACGTACCGCAGACCGTCAGCAGGGCCTCCCAGCCCCACAGGTTGCCGCCCACGACGTCGACCCGGCGGGCGTCCGGTCCCGGTGACACGGTGCCCCATTCCGGCAACGCGTCGACCCGGTCGGTCTCCTGCCGTTCGAACGTGGCCTTGCGGGCCGCCCATTCGGCCTCGGCCCGCTCGTGCCGCTGACGCAGTTCGTCGGCGGTGCGGACGGCCCGGCCGCGCAGTACGCCGTACCGGACGAGGACGCCGGCGGCGGCGCCCAACCCGGCGAGCAGCGACACCGTGCCGAGTGAGCGGAACAGGTCGCCGGCCATCGAGCCGACGCACGCCAGAATGGTGGCGGCCGCCGTCCCGGAGCCGGCGGTGACGAACAGGTTCCGGGGCAGCCGCGCTCGGGCGACCACCACTTTGGCCGACAGGTCGACCCGAGGTGGCGGTGGCAGCGGAAGCACTTCGGGAAAGGGCCGCCGCTGCGTGTTCCGGTCCCGGAAGACCCAGCCGAGACGCTCTCCGGCGGTCAGGAGGGTGGTGGTTTCGTCACCGGGCGACGGCGCTGCCACCGGCACTGTTTCCCATGATCGACACCCCGTTATCGAATGCATGAGCTTCAATTGAAAGAGGTCATGCTAGACCGATTCGCAAGCTCTCCACCAGGGACGTTTCATTGATGCCGCAAGGGCGACGCCCGCGAAGCCCAGTTATTACGCCACGATCGGGTGATATGACCAAGGGTGCCACTTTGAGCACGTCGCCAGATGGCGCGAACCGTCCTCAGTGGTCGCGGCGCCCCTGCCGGACGGCGGCTCGGCCGTCGGTGACTCAGCCGTCGGTGACTCAGCCGTCGGCGGCTCAGCCCACGGCGGCGCGGACGAGCGCGGCGGCCCCGCCCAGCGACGCCTTCTCGGCGGCGCTCAGCGTGGGATTGCCGGCCCGCATCGCGACCGCCCGCGGCAGCAGGTCGAGCGGCCGACCGCCGGCCGCGCCGAGGAACGCGAACAGCATCTCCCGGGCCGGCACGGCGTACGGGCCGGCCGGATCGGCCGCGACCTCGGCGAGGATGAGCGCCGACAGCGCCACGTCGAAGTCCGGCGGCCCGTCGACGGCGTTGCGCCAGTCGATGACCACCGGCCCGCGGGCGGTGAGCATGACGTTGTCGGGGTGCAGGTCCAGGTGCAGGACGCGGTCCGCCGGGTCCGTCGACAACCGGGCGGGGATCTCGTGCAGCCGCCGGTGCAGGTCGGCGAGCAGTTCGGCACCGGCGGCCGGGGTCACCGCGAAGGCGGCCAACGCGCCCAGCAGGGTCGGGCCGTCGAGGCGCTCCATCACCAGATCGGGCCCGCCGGCCGAGACGACCCGGGGCACCGGATAGCCGTACCCGGCGACGTGGGCCATCATCGCCGCCTCCCCGACCACGTCGCCACCGGCGCGGTAGCGGCGCAGCACGGTGCCGGCGTCGAGGAGGAAGACGTCGGCCTCTCGTCCCCTGGCGAACGGCACCGGTGCGGCCATGCGGCGACCCTAGCCGCCGTGGGCCGGCTCCCCCGCACCGGACCCGGCCACCCGCCACCCGTCGTCGCGCAGAAGGTCGCCGAGTTCGGCCATCCGACGCAGTTCGTCGCGCAGCGAACCGCGTTGGTCGTCGGTCAGCGGCGTACCGGCCGCCCGGTCGAGCAGTTCGGCGGCCGCACCGGGGTCACCACTGCGCTGCGCGATGTCGGCGCGCAGCACCAGCAACCGGACCAGCTGCCCGGCGGTCGGCTTCCCGTCGGGCCGGGCGAGCACCCGGTCGAGCACCCTGGCCGCGCCCGGAAGGTCCTCTTTCGAGTCGGCGAACAGGGTCGCGGTGTGCAGCGCCTTCTCGTACGGGTCCCGGGGCGCCGGGCGGATCTCGGGGCCGCCCCCGTCGGGTTGCCCGACCCGGATGCTGTTCCCGCCCGGGTCGGTCATCAGGAACTGCCGTACGCCGTACGAGGTGTCCCTGAGCGGGCCGATGCGGGGGATGCCGCGGGTGGGGATCCGGCCGTAGAAGCCCTTCAGTCCACTGCGGAACGTCTCGTACAGTGTCTCGACGTCGTCGGTGAGCACGTAGCAGCCGCCGAGCGAGGTGGCCGGATCGAAGTCCCTCATGCCGAAGAACTGCAACTCGATGTCGCCGCGTTCGACGACGAGGTAGGGGTAGGGCGCCTTCTGGAGGTAGGTCACCTCGAAGCCGAGCGCGGTGTAGAAGTCGGACACCGGGCTGATCTGGGCGCAGGTGAGCAGCGGGATGGTCTTCTCAGCCATGCGGCGACGGTAGACCGGACCGGCGCCCATACGCCTATGGAAAGTTCGGGGGCTGCGCCGGACCGGCGGGGCGGTCCGGGGCGGCCACGGTCGCTAGGTTGTCGGCATGGCGGGTGAAGCGGCACGGACGCGCCGGTCGTGGCTCCTGGTCGGGCTGCCGGCGGTGGCCGTCGCCGCCGGGGCGCTCGCGGTGGGCCTGCCGGTGCTGCGTGGCCTGGGGGTGACCGGGAACGACCCGCCGGTGGTCGTCGAGCGGTCGGCTTTCGCCGTCGTGTGCGAGGTCAGCCGGCCCGACGACTGCGAGCGGCGGACGCGGCTGCACGCCGACCGGCGGCCGGTGCCCCTGCCGGAGCACATGCGGGCGCTGACCGACTGGCAGCGGGTCGTCCTGCCCGCCCCGTCCGGCGGTGTGGTCGCCGTCGACGAGGTACGGGCGGCGATCGTCGCGGCCGGGCACCCCGATCCGGTGGTCCAGATCGCGCTGGCCGGCGACCCGGCACCGCCCGGCACGGTCCTGTTCGCGGTGCCGGTGTACGAGACCTGCGTGATCGGCCACCTCGGTGGTGGATCACACGACCTTCAGGTGGTCGGCCCGCTGCCCGACGGCCGCTGCCTGGCCGGCTGAGCCGGGCGGGCCGACACGCCGGGGCGGGCTGCCCGAGCCAGGCGCGCCGAGTGCCGCCGGGAAGGGCGGGCCGCCCGAGCCGGGCACGCCGAGTGCCGCCGGCGCTGGCGCGCCCACGCGACCTCGGCGCCCCGCCGGCCACGGGAGACTTTTCAGCACTTATCGCCCTGGCGGATCGAGGGCGGCGGAAAGAGACCTGTTGATCTGGGCGGGAGAGACCTTATCCACGCGCGATAAGGTCTCTCCCGCCCAGATCAACGAGGACCACCCACGACGCTCAGCGAGAAGCGTCGCGCCGGGATGGACCGGACGGACCGGTCGGATGGCGATCCGGCGCCTGGCCGTCGGCGACGGTCGACCCTCATCCCCGACAGATTTCGGGATCGTTTCGGACCAGCCCCTTGCCTGAGTTGATCGAGACCTTCTAGGGTCCGAGAAAGCGCTTGCCGCAACAGTTGCAGCCGGCCGGCGAGCCGTTTCGCCGGAGGTGGTCCGTGCGCCCGTACGCCCAGGTCGTGGTCACCGACACCACGGACGCCGGTCGATGAGCACCGAACCGGCGGGCGCCCCGCGGCGGTGGACCGACGCGGCCGGCGCCTGGCTCGGCCTCGGCGCCGCCCCCGCCGCGCTGATCATGGGCGCCGGGATGGCCGACCGCAACGGCGGTGCGCTCCCACTGGTCGCCGTGCTCTGCGGTGCCGTACTGATGGCGCTGCTGCTCTTCGGGCAGGGCGCGCTGGGCGTACGTCCCCCGTACGGCGAGGGCGCGACGCTGACCGAGGTGGCGCCGCGCTACCTGCACCCGTCGAGTCGTCCGCTGATCGGCCTGGTCCTCGGCATCGCCATGATCGGCTGGAACGGGTTCAACGTCGGGCTGGGCGGCGCCTCCCTGGCCGCCGTGACCGGGCTGCCCGGCCCGGTCGCCGCGCTGCTGCTGGCCGCCACCGTGATCGCCGCGTCGTTCGCCTCGCCCCGGCTCGGCAACCGGATCGCGGTGCTCACCACGCTGTCGGCGCTCGCCCTGGTCGCGCTCTGCCTGATCCGGTTGCGCCCGGACTCGGCGCCGGTCACCGTCGGGGTCGGGGGCCTCGGCATGGCCGCCGACGTCGCCGCGATGTGCGGGTACGCCGCCGTCTTCGCCCTGCGTGCCCCCGACTTCAGCCGTGACCTGGCGGGCCGGCGCGACCTGCTGTGGTGCGTGGGGCTGCTGGTCGTACCGGCGGCACTGCTCGTCGTGGCCGGTGCCGGGGTGTGGCTGCGTACCGGTTCGGCCGACGTGGTCGCGGTGCTGGGCGGCACCGCGGGAATCGCGGCGTACGGGAACCTGTTCGTCACCGCCGGCATCTTCGCGCCGTCGCTGACCACGACGTTCTCCGGGGCGCTGGCCCTGCGCGGGGTGTGGCCGAGGTTGTCGACGGCCGTCGCGACGCTGCTGGTGGCGGTGCCCGGCGCGGCGCTGGCCGCGATGCGGTTCGACCGGCTGATGCTGCCCTGGCTCACCGTGCTCGCGGCCGCACTGCCGCCCCTGGTCGTACCGATGGCCGTCGAGGCGTTCCGGCGCCGGCGCGGGCGGACGCCGCGGACCGTACCGGTGTGGACCTGGCTGCCGGCGGGGGCCGTCGCCGTCACGCTCACCGTCCTGGGCACGCCCGTCGCGGCCCTGGTCGGCCTGCTGCTGGCGGCGCTGGCCACCGCCGGTCACCTGCGGCGCCGACCGCCGGGTACGGGTACGACCGACCGACGCCTTTCGCGCTGACCAACGGAAGTTTTCGGCATCGGCGTCGAACTATGGACTGGTATCGACGAAAGCCGTAACCTCTGCGCAACAGCGCCCGCCTCGAGGAGCCGTGCATGTCGCCGAGAACCGGCCCGCCGTCGTACACCCGGAACCGGACCGGCGGCGGACGCCCCGGGTGGCGCACGGCGCTGGTCCTGCTGCTGTCGGTCGTCCTGGCCGGGCTCGTCGGCGGCGCGATCGGCTATTCGATCGCCGCTCCGGACGCGACCGAGTCGGCGGTGGAGCGGATCCGGGCCGAGGAGGCCCGGCGGGACGTCGCCCAGATCACCGCGCTGACCGCGCAGGCCCGGACCACCCGGGCCGAGTTGGAGACCCTGCTGGGCGAACTCGACCCGGCCCTGGCCGCCGGCGCGCCACCGGCCGACGCCGACCGGGTGGCCCGCTGGCAGGCGACCATGCGGACCGCCGTCGAGCGGCACGCCGAGACCCCGTCGGGTACGACCGCGACCAACGTGGCCCGCGGCGCGCTGCGCGGCGCCGTCGACGGCTTCGCGACCGCGGTCGACCTCTACGCCGCCGCGCTGCCGTTGCCGGCGGCCGACCGGGCCACGCTGCTGACGGTCGTGCAGCGCCAGCGGACCGATGCGGCGACGGCCTGGTCGGTGGCGGCGGCACAGCTCGACCAGATCAACATCGACGCCGGCAACGGCCATCAGCACGTCTACCTCGGCGGGCATGCCGGCGAGGGCGCGTTCACCCCCGACGGCGCGCCGGAGGGCCACTCCGACGACTGAGGCCGCTCTCCCCCGGGCCGGTTCACAGGGGTTCGACGCCGGCCGGGAGGGTCCGGTCGGCGGCGGCCGTACGCAGGTATTCGTGCAGGGTCTGGCGCAGCGCCTGAGCGGCGTGGGTCGGCACCACGCCCCGGCGCCAGGCCAGCGCGATCGTGCGCCGGATGCCCGGTGCGGCCAGCGGGGTGGCGTGCAGTTGGGGCCGGCCGGCGACGACGATGCCGGGCACCAGGGCGACGCCGAGACCGGCCTCGACGAAACTGAGCACGGCGTCCATCTCGCCGCCCTCGACGGCGAACCGCGGGGTGAACCCGGCGTTGCGGCACGCCTCCAGGGTCGCGTCGCGCAGGTCGTATCCGGTGCGGAACATGACCAGCGGCTGGTGGCGCAGCGCGATCAGGTCGACCGGACCCTCCGGCGCCACGCCGAACAGCGGGCCGACCGACGCGACCACGAGGTTCTCCCGCAGGATCGGTTCGGCGGTCAGGGTCGGGTCGGTGCCCTGGCCGGGCAGGATGATCAGCGCCAGGTCGAGTCCGCCCTGGGTGAGTTCGCGTACGAGGTCCTGCGAGCCCCCTTCCTCGACGTGCAGGTCGATGGTGGGGTGGGCGGCCCGGAACCGGCTGAGCACCTGCGGGGCGAGCGACGAGCACAGGCTGGGGGTGGCGCCGAGGCGTACCCGGCCGCGCCGCAGGCCGACGAGTTCCTGGACCTCGCGCCGGGCGGTGTCGACGTCGGCCAGGATCCGGGCGGCCAGCGGCAGGAGGGCGTCACCGGCGGCGGTGAGGGCGACGTGGCCGCGTACGCGTTCGAACAGAGGGGCTCCGAGCTCGGCTTCCAGGCTGTGAATCTGCTTACTTAAAGAAGGCTGAGTGATCCCGACGCTCTCGGCCGCCTGGGTGAAATGTCGGTGTTTGGCCACGGCCAGGAAGTACTTGAGCTGTTGGAGCTGCATAGCGATAGCCTATGGCTATCGTCGCTGCGACTGCGATGCATTGGACGACTGGATCAGGCGGTCCTTACGTTCGTGCCGTGGCAGTAGCGACCCGGTCGCCGATCCGCTCCAGCGTCGGCATGAAGGCCCTCATGGCGGTGACGGGCATCCTCTTGGTGCTCTTCCTCTTCGCCCACATGCTCGGCAACCTCAAGATCTTCGTGGGCCAGTCGTCGTTCGACGAGTACGCCCACTGGCTGCGCGGCATCGGCACCCCGATCCTGCCCGACACCTGGTTCCTGTGGATCCAGCGCTTCGGGCTGCTCGCCGCGGTGATCGGACACATCGTGGCGGCGACGGTGCTGGCCGTACGCGCCCGCAAGGCCCGCCCGGTCCGCTACGCCCACCGGCCCAAGGTGCAGGGCAGCTACGCGGCCCGCACCATGCGCTGGGGCGGCGTGATCATCGTCCTGTTCGTGATCTACCACATCCTCGACCTGACGACCGGGCACCTGAACCCGATCGGCGACAAGTCCGCCCCGTACGGCAACGTGGTCGCCGACTTCGCCCCGGACCGGTGGTACGTCACCGCCTTCTACACGCTGGCCATCCTCGCCCTCGGCTTCCACCTGCGGCACGGCATCTACAGCGCGCTGCGCACGCTCGGGCAGCAGACCGCGGACGGGGAACGCAACGCCCGGGTGATCGCCCTCGGCGTCGCGGTCGTTCTCTGCGTCGGCTACCTGACGGTGCCGTTCGCCGTACTCACCGGATTGGTGTCCTGAGCCATGACCGAACTGTTCTCGGTCGGCGACCCGATCGCCGACACCAAGGCCCCGGACGGCCCGGTCGAGACCCGCTGGGACCGGCGGCGGTTCTCCGCCAAGCTGGTCAACCCGGCCAACAAGCGCAAGCTGTCGGTGATCGTGGTCGGCACCGGCCTGGCCGGCGGCTCCGCCGCCGCGACGCTGGGCGAGCTGGGCTACCGGGTCCGGTCCTACTGCTACCAGGACAGCCCGCGCCGGGCGCACTCGATCGCCGCGCAGGGCGGCATCAACGCCGCCAAGAACTACCGCAACGACGGCGACTCGGTGCACCGCCTCTTCTACGACACCGTCAAGGGCGGCGACTTCCGCTCCCGGGAGTCGAACGTGCACCGGCTGGCCCAGGTCTCGGTGGAGATCATCGACCAGTGCGTGGCGCAGGGCGTGCCGTTCGCCCGCGAGTACGGCGGGCTGCTCGACACCCGCTCGTTCGGCGGCGCGCAGGTGTCGCGGACCTTCTACGCCCGTGGCCAGACCGGCCAGCAACTGCTGCTCGGCGCCTACCAGGCGCTGGAGCGGCAGGTCGCGGCCGGCACGGTGGAGATGTTCACCCGGCACGAGATGCTGGAGCTGATCGTCGTCGACGGCCGGGCCCGCGGCATCGTGGTCCGCGACATGGTGACCGGCGAGATCAGCACCGACCTGGCCGACGCCGTCGTGCTCGCCTCCGGCGGCTACGGCAACGTGTTCTTCCTGTCGACCAACGCCAAGGGCTGCAACGTCACCGCCACCTGGCGGGCGCACCGCAAGGGCGCGCTGTTCGCCAACCCCTGCTACACCCAGATCCACCCGACCTGCATCCCGGTGTCCGGCGACCACCAGTCGAAGCTGACCCTGATGAGCGAGTCGCTGCGCAACGACGGCCGGGTGTGGGTGCCGAAGAAGGCCGGCGACGACCGGGCCGCCGCCGACATCCCCGAGGACGAGCGCGACTACTACCTGGAGCGGATCTACCCGGCGTTCGGCAACCTGGTCCCCCGCGACATCGCCTCCCGGGCGGCGAAGAACGTCTGCGACGAGGGGCGCGGGGTCGGCCCCGGCGGGCTCGGCGTCTACCTCGACTTCGCCGACGCCATCGGCCGGCTCGGCCGCAAGGCCGTCGAGGCCAAGTACGGCAACCTGTTCGAGATGTACGAACGGATCACCGGCGAGGACCCGTACACGGTTCCGATGCGGATCTACCCGGCCGTGCACTACACGATGGGCGGCCTCTGGGTCGACTACGACCTCCAGTCGACCGTCCCCGGCCTGTTCGTGATCGGCGAGGCCAACTTCTCCGACCACGGCGCCAACCGGCTCGGCGCCTCGGCGCTGATGCAGGGTCTGGCCGACGGCTACTTCGTGCTGCCGAACACGATCGGCGACTACCTGGCCGCCGGGCCGTTCGAGCGGCTCGCCGCCGACAACCCCGAGGTCGCCGCCGCCCGTACGGCGGTCGAGGACCGGATCGCCAAGCTCCTCGCCGTGAACGGCGACCGTACGGTCGACTCGTTCCACCGCGAGCTCGGCCGGATCATGTGGGAATACTGCGGCATGGAGCGCACCGACGCCGGGCTGCGCAAGGCGATCGACCTGATCCGCGGTTTGCGCGAGGAGTTCTGGCAGCGGGTCCGGGTGCCCGGCGAAGGCGAAGGGCTCAACCAGGCGCTGGAGCGGGCCGGCCGGGTGGCCGACTTCTTCGAGCTGGCCGAGCTGATGTGCGTCGACGCGCTGCACCGCACCGAGTCGTGCGGCGGCCACTTCCGGGCCGAGAGCCAGACCCCCGAGGGCGAGGCCGAGCGGGACGACGAGAACTTCAGCTACGTCGCGGCCTGGGAGTTCACCGGCACCGGCGACGCGCCGGTGCTGCACAAGGAAGACCTGATCTTCGAGTACGTCCACCCGACGCAGCGGAGCTACAAGTGAAACTGACCCTGCGCATCTGGCGCCAGAACGGCCCCAAGGACAAGGGCCGGATGGTGTCCTACCAGCTCGACGACGTGTCGCCGGACATGTCGTTCCTGGAGATGCTCGACGTGCTCAACGAGCGGCTCACCCTCGACGGCGAGGAGCCGGTCGCCTTCGACCACGACTGCCGCGAGGGCATCTGCGGCATGTGCGGCATGGTGATCAACGGGGTGGCGCACGGGCCGGAGCGGGCCACCACGACCTGCCAGCTCCACATGCGGCACTTCAAGGACGGCGACACGATCGACATCGAGCCGTGGCGGGCCCGGGCGTTCCCGGTGGTCAAGGACCTCGTCGTGGACCGCTCGGCGTTCGACTCGATCATCCAGGCCGGCGGGTACGTCTCCGCGCCCACCGGCAGCGCGCCCGACGCCCACGCCACCCCGGTGCCGAAGGCGAACGCGGACGCGGCGTTCGAGGCCGCGGCCTGCATCGGCTGCGGCGCGTGCGTGGCGGCCTGCCCGAACGGGTCGGGCATGCTCTTCACCGCTGCCAAGATCACCCACCTCGGGCTGCTGCCGCAGGGCCAGCCGGAGCGGTCGGGACGGGTGATCGACATGGTGGCCGCCCACGACGACGCCGGGTTCGGCGGCTGCACCAACGCCGGGGAGTGCACCACGGTCTGTCCGAAGGGCATCCCGCTGACCACCATCGGCCGGCTCAACCGCGACTTCCTCAAGGCGTCGGCGAAGCGTCCGGACAACGCGTAAACCGGCCGACCGGGCCGGTCGGAGCGGGCCGGTCGGCGGTTCGATCGGCCGCCGGTGGCGCGATACCGTTTCGGCTCCCGTGTTGATCACGGGCGGGATCGGGAGGTGGATCGGTGCGGGTCGTGGCCGAACGGGTGTTGCCGGCCGAGATCGCCGAGCAGGCCTGGCAGATCTACGCCGAGGCGTTCGAGGAGATGAAGATCCGGGCGGTGCAGCGGCACGTGCTCTACCGCCACGAGTTCGACGAGGTGATGACCGACGAGCGGGTGCGCAAGCTCCTCTACGTCGACCACCGCCGGCCGGACCGGATCCGGGGCGTCGCCACCGTCACCGACGACCTGTCGGCGATCCCGTTGATCTCACCGGAGTACTTCGCGCACCACTGGCCGGACCTCTTCGCCGCGCGCCAGATCTGGTACGTCGGCTTCCTCGCCGTGCACCCCGCCGCCCGGGGCACCGGCGCCTTCGCCCGGCTGACCCGGGAGATCTGGCGACCGGTCCTGGCCGCCGGCGGGATGGCCGTGGTCGACGTCTGCCGCCACAACGACGAGCTGGGCTTCCACCGGGCGATCCACCACGCGCTGGGCTCGCTGGGCGGCGACGTACGCGCCGAACACATCGACGACCAGTCGTACTGGATCTACGAGGCGCCCGGGCCGTCCTGAACCGGTCCCCGCCAAGCCGCCGCCGTCGGCGGGCCGGACGGCACGGTCGCCGGCTGCCCCGGTGACCGGGACGGCACGACCGGCGACCCCGGTGGAAGGGCCGGCAGCGTGGACCAGCGCTCCCCGAACCGGGCCGGGCCGATCGGGGCGCCCCACAGCAGCCCCTGCCCCATCACCACGCCGAGTTCGGCGAGAACACCCTGCTGGGTCGTCGTCTCCACGCCCTCGGCGACCACGGTGAGCCCGAGCGCACTGCTCATCGCCGTGACCGCCCGGACGATCTCCTCGTCCTGTGCGTTGACGCCCAGGCCCCGGACGAACGACCGGTCTATCTTGACGCCGGTGACCGGATGGCGCCGCAGGTAGCCCAGCGCGGAGTAGCCGGTGCCGAAGTCGTCGACGACGATGCGTACGCCGATCTCGCGCATCTGGCGCAGGACCTCGTCGGTCACCGCCGACGCGTCGATCATCACCGACTCGGTGATCTCCAGTACGACGACGTCGGGCGGGACGCCGTACTCGGTGAGCGTCGAGGCGAGCACGTCCGGCAGGTAGGGGTCGCGAAGCTGGCGGGGCGAGACGTTGACGGACATCCAGAAGTCGTCGCCGACGGCGTCGGTATGCCGCCAGTCGGCAAGCTGCCGCACGCTCTCCCGCAGCACCCACCGGCCGATCTTGGCGATCAGGCCGGTGTCCTCGGCGATCGGGATGAATACACCCGGCGGGATCGCCCCGCGCGTCGGGTGGTTCCAGCGGATCAGCGCCTCGGCGCCGAGCAACCCGCCGGTACGCAGCTCGACGATCGGCTGGTAGGCCAGGTGCAGCTGCGGCGACACCGCCGACCCGTCGGGGGTCTCGGCCGGCAGGGCCTTGCGCAGGTCGACCTCGATGTCGACCCGCTCCCGGACCCGCTGGTGCATCGACGAGTCGAACATCGTCCACTTGCCGGGGCCCTCGGACTTGGCCTGGTACATGGCGGTGTCGGCCTCGCGCATCAGGTCGTCGGCCGTGACCTCGGTGCCGGCGTCGACCGGCCGGCCGGCGATGCCGACGCTGGCGCTGATGACGACCTGGGCGAACGGCATCGACAGCGGCGCGCCGAAGCAGTCCAGGACCCGTTCGGCGAGCGCGACGGCGTCGTCCCGGCTGCCGACGTCGACCATCACGAACTCGTCGCCGCCGACCCGGGCGACGGTCGCCGGCCCGGGCACGACCGTACGCAGCCGCCGGGCCACCTCGACGATCAACTGGTCGCCGGCGGCGTGCCCCCACGAGTCGTTGACCCGTTTGAAGCCGTCCAGGTCGAGATAGAAGACCCAGACCATCGCCCCGGGCGGGGCCGGCGCGTGGAGCAGCCGGCCGACGTGCTCGGGCAGCATCGTCCGGTTGGGCAGCTGGGTGAGCGCGTCGTGGGTGGCCTGGTGCTGGTAGCGGTGCTGGGCCGCCGCGTACGCCGACACGGCCGACACGGCCCGCCCGAGCAGCAGGACGACCATGGCGACACCGCCGACCGCGATCACCACCCGCTGCACCGGGTTCTTGTCCGGCAGCAGGACGGTGAGCAGGAACGGCACGGCGAGCGCCGGCACGATCAGCAGCAGCCGGGGCCACGACCACGCCTGCACCGGCAGCGGGGTGGCCCGCCCGAGTTCGACCATCGACGGGTGCAGGGCGGCCGCGCCGATGAACGCGAAGCTGAACAGGAACGGCAGGTCGAGCAGGGGCGACCCGGTCAGGTGACCGGTCCGGCCGATGATCGCATACGCGACGTCGCCGATCAGGACGCCGGTCATCGTGGCGACCAGCAGCAGGTAGCTGGGCCGCCGGGCGGCGGTGGTGAACGCCAGGTTGACCACCAGCAGGACCAGCACCGTGTCGAAGAGCGGATAGACGCCGGCCAGCGCCGACACGACGGCGGACCGGTGCGCGATGCTCGCCGCGGGTACGGCGAACAGCAGGATCGACACGATGGCCATGCCGACGCAGACGATCAGCCCGTCGATGACCGCGTGCTTCTCGATGGCGCGCCGGGCACGTAACAGGCCGGCGAGACTGAGCAGCATCAGGACGTATCCAGGCACGGTGAACATGTCGGCGGCCAGCTCGCTGACCCCGGTCCGGCCCGACGCCCACGGGCGCAGCAGTGCCCCCGCGGTGAAGACGACGATGGCGGCGGCCAGCAGCGTCCAGGGGTTGCGCAGTTCCGTGCGGTGCCAGCGGGGGCCGACGAGGAGCGCGACCACACCGGCGATGGCCACGACGATGAACGTCAGGCCGGACAGGACCGGGCTGACGTCGGCGACGTAGAGAACGGCGGCCAGAAGCCCGCCGACGACATAGAGGCAGGCGGGCAGAGCCGAGGCGGCGGGGCTGTCCGACGGCGAAGCCGTACGCGGCATCGGCATCGCCCCCTGAACGGACACGTGTGCTGACTGATCGTCTGGCAGGGCCACACAGTATCAAGGCAAGCCGGAACCGGTGGGTGAAGATCCCCACCCCGGCCCGTCGGCGCCGCCGGGCAGGTCACAGCACGAAGGCGTCGGTCCAGAGCTGACGGGAGCGCCCGGAGAGGGCGTCGAGCAGGGCGACCGCCTGCCCGTCGGTGAGCGCCGCGACGAAGTCGATGACCGCACGGCCGCGGGCCCGGGCCCTCAGGTCCGGACCGCTCCCCCGCCCCGTACCGGCCGCGTCGGCGCCGGCCGACAGCAACTCGGCCTCGGCCAGCTCGACCAGGTCGTGCAGCCGGCGCGGGAGCCGGGTCTCCTCGCCGGGGTCGAGGATCCAGGCGACCAGCGCCTCGACCAGGGTGGCCAGCAGCCGGGCCTGCCCACGCTGGTGCAGGGCCAGATCCGGACGTTCGAGCACGAACCGGTGGTGGACGAACTTGAGCACCTGGACCTCGTGCCACTGCGCCGCGTGCAGCAGGACGTGCCCGGACCGCATCGACGGCTCGGCCACCACCTCGATCGCGTCGACCAGCCGGCGGGTCCACCGGCTGGAGAACCCGGTGACGTACTGCTCCGCGGCGAGCGAGCCGTCGAACGGGGCGGCGAGCAGCCCGTCGACCAGTTCGGCCCGGACGTGCTCGACGGCCGCCGCGAACGCCTCGTCGTCGCTGATCCAGCCGTCGCGGCGGTGCAGCCGGCGACGCAGCCGCTCGATGGCCGCGCCGGGCCGCCGGCCACCGGCGTCGAGTTCGCCGTCGGGCAGTTCGCGCAGCCGGGTCGCCTCGCGCTGCCAGCCCATCAGCTCGCCGGCCACCGCCCCCTGCTGGAGCACGCCGACCCGGTGGAAGTCCTCCAGGTCGTGGATGGCGTACGCGATGTCGTCCGCGGTATCCATGATCGACGCCTCGACGGTCTGCTGCCAGTCGGCGACCCGGCCGGCGAACGGGGCCCGGGCCTGGCGCAGGTCGTCGACCTCGGTCGTGTACGCGCCGAACTTCAGCGACCCGCTGCCCGGGTCGTCGGCCGGCGGGGTCGCCCCGCGCGGCGCCGGATCCAGGTCACGCGGGTGCGGATCTGGATGATCGTGGCGGGTCCACGGATACTTCAAAATCGCCGCGCGGACCGCGGCGGTCAGGTTCAGACCGATCGTCGCCGTCCCCCGGATCTCGGTGCTGGTGACGATCCGGTACGACTGCGCGTTGCCCTCGAACCCGTCCGGCAGGCCGAGCCGCTGGCGGGCCAGCCGGTCCAGCACCTGCTCGCCGAGATGGCCGAACGGCGGGTGCCCGAGGTCGTGTGCCAGCGCCGCGGCCTCGACCACGTCCGGGTCGCAGCCGCCGAGCTTGTCCAGCAGGTCGCGGTAGCGGTCGTCGGCCGACAGCCGCTCGGCGACCGCCCGGCCGACCTGCGCGACCTTGAGGCTGTGCGTCAGCCGGTTGTGCACCAGCAGGCCGGACCCGCCCGGGCTGATGACCTGGGTCACCCCACCGAGCCGGGAGAAGAACGGCGAGCCGACGATCCGGTCGCGGTCGGCACGGAACGGGCTCGCGGCCAGATCGCCGTACGCGGTGGCGCTGTCGCCGAACAGGCGCTGGGCGCGGGGATCGACGGGGTGGGTCATGAAGTCGACCGTACTCCCGACCGGTTCGGGCGCGCCGGGCCGGTCCTCGGCGTGGCGGGAGGGCCGGGTCGGGTGGGGCGGTCCGGGCCGGTCGTGGGTGGCGGGGCGGGACGGTCCGGTTATCGGGGACGGGCGGGCGGCACGGTCCGGTTGTCGGTGACGGGCGGGGCGGTCGTTGGTGGCCGGGGGGCGCGGGGTCGGCCTCCGACGACCGACGTGCGGCCGCCGGAGGCATGGATTGCTGTCGCGACCCACAGCGAATTCGGCGTATCCACAGCGATTTCGCTGTGAGCCCGGACGGCTATACCCGTCCGGACTCCGCGGCGGATCCGGACTGACCGTCAGCAACGGGCACGAGTCGGTCACCACTTCTCCTTGATCGCGTCCCTCCCGGTCGCGCCGACCCGGGCCCGGCGCCGGCAACGGAGGGGGTCGCCCCGATCCCCGGAGCGAAGGCCCGCCGCAGGCACCCGGCACCCGGCGACCGACCGGCACCCGGCGACTGGCGGCCGGGGGGCCGCCGGCCCGCGTCATCGCGGCGGGGCCCGGGGGCGGGGACCCTACGGGGCCGGCCGCCGGGCCAGCCACTCGGCGAAGGTCTGGGTGCCGTGCTCGGCGGCCGGGCCGGCGACGAGCGTGCCGTCGCGCATCGCCCGGCCGAACGCGCCGGGCAGCGGGAACTGGATGACCGGGCCGCGCGCGCCGACGGCGCGTGCGTAGGCCCGGACCAGGTCGGCCATCATCTCCTCGCGTGGCCCGCCGAGGTCGGTGGCCCGGCCGACCGGTTCGCCCTCGGCGAGGTCGACGAGTCGTTGCGCGACCTCCCGGGCGGCGACCGGCTGTGACCTCATCGCCGGGATGAGCGTGAGCGGGCCGAATCTGAGCTGCCCGTAGATCTGGGTCGCGAACTCGTGGAACTGCGTCGCGCGCAGGATCGTCCAGGGCTGACCGCCGTTCTCTACCAACCGTTCCTGGGCGACCTTTCCGGCGTAGTAGCCGAACGGGGCCCGGTCGATGCCGACGATCGACAGCACGAGGAGGTGCCGTACCCCGGCGGCCGCTCCGGCGGTGAGCAGGTTCGTGGTCACGGCCCGGAAGAACCTTTCCGCCACCTCGGCGGAGCGGGTCGACACCGAGGTCACGTCGACGACCGCCCGTACGCCGCCGAGCGCGGCCGCCAGGCGGGTGCCGGCGACGAGGTCGACGCCGGTGGAGCGGGCGAGCACGACCGGTTCGTGCCCTCGTTCCCGCAGGACGTCGACGACGTGCCGTCCGACGGCGCCGGTTCCTCCGGCGACTGCGATCCTCATCCGTGCCTCTCCCGCCTGTGCTGGGTGCGGTTGCCGTCATGGAGGACGGGACAGCACCGACGGATGTGACGGACCGGTTGTGGACGGCTGCCGGCGTCAGGTGGCGGGGTGGGTGAGGTGGCGCGGGTATTCACCGATCTGTTCCGGCCGGCCGGCCGGGCCGAAGTGCCAGCCCTGGGCCAGGTCGCTGCCGAGGGTGGCGAGCCGCTCGGCCTGCTCGGCGGTCTCGACGCCCTCGGCGGTGACGCTCATGCCGAGCATGTGGGCGAGGCGTACGACGGTCTCCACGATCTGCTCGTCGACCCGGTCGGGGGTCGGCAGCCGCATGCCGGCCATGAACGCGCCGGCCAGCTTCAGCCCGTGCACGGGCAGGTGGCGCAGGTGGGCCAGGTTCGAGTAGCCGGTGCCGAAGTCGTCGATGACGATCCGTACGCCCATGTCGGCGATGGCCTGGAGGGTGGCGACGGGCCGGTCGTACGACTGCATCACCGCGCTCTCGGTGATCTCCAGTTGCAGTGCCTGCGGGGGCAGCCCGCTGTCGCGCAGCGCCCGGGCCACCTCGTCGGCGAGGTCGGGTTCGGTGAACTGGCGCATGGAGACGTTGACGCTGACGAACCGGGGTGGGCCGCCGTCCTGCCAGCGGGCGGCGTCGGCGCACGCCTGGCGCAGCACCCAACGGCCGAGCGCGACGATCACCCCGGACTGCTCGGCAACCGGGATGAAGGTGTTGGGCGACAGCCGGCCCAGCTCGGGGTGGTGCCAGCGCAGCAGTGCCTCGGCACCGCGCAGCCGGTGGTCGGTCAGCGAGACGATCGGCTGGTATTCGAGCTGGAACTCGCCGCGGCGCAGCGCCTCGGGCAGCCGGCCGGCGAGGTCGTAGCGGCGCATCTGGGCGGCGTTGCGGTCCGGGTCGAACAGCGCCCACCGGCCCCGCCCGTCGGCCTTGGCCAGGTAGAGGGTGGCGTCGGCGGCCCGCAGCACCTCCTGGAAGTCCTCGCCGTAGGCGGGCCGTTCGAGCACCCCGATGCTGGCCGACACGGTCAGCCGATGGCCCTCGACCTCGACCGGTGTGTCGAGCACCTCGAGGAGCTGCTCGGCGAGCGCGGTGACCTGGCCGGGGCCGTCGGTGTCGCGCAGCAGGACGACGAACTCGTCGCCGCCGACGCGCGCGATGACGTGGCCGGCGTCGGTGACCCGGCCGTGCAGCCGGCCGGCCACGGCGACCAGCAGTTGGTCGCCGATCCCGTGCCCGAGCGTGTCGTTGATGATCTTGAAGTCGTCGAGGTCGAGGAAACAGACGCCGACCCGACAGTCCGGGGTGGCGGCGGCGATGGTGTCCTTCAGCCACCGGTAGAGCAGGGTGCGGTTGGGCAGGCCGGTCAGCGGATCGTGGTGGGCCTGGTGGTGCAGCTCGGTCTGCAGGCGATGCCGGTCGGTCACGTCTTCGGCCATCGCCACCAGATAGGCCGGCCGGCCGTCGTCGCCGTGGACCAGGGAGACCGACAGCGTCATCCAGCCCGTCGTGCCGGCCGCGTCGACGAACCGCTTCTCCATCCGGACGAGGCGACCGCCGGAACCGAGCAGCCGTTCGACGATCTCCTGCCGGATCGACGGCACGTCGTCGGGGTGGAAGAAGTCGAGCACCCGCCGGCCGACCAGCTCGTCGGCCGGGATGCCGAGCATCAGGGAGACGGCGGGGTTGGCCTCGACGAGCCGGCCGCGCAGGTCGGCGATGGCGATGGCCGTGCCGGCCGCGCTGAACACCGCCCGGAGCCGGGCCTCGCTGTCGCGCCGGGCATGCTCGGCGGTGTCGACGGCCGCCAGCGCCGCCGCCCGGATCCGCTCCTGCCCCATCAGGGTGCGTTCCCGCTCCGCCGCGCAGAAGCCGGCCGACAGGCCGCCGAGCAGTTCGCCGAGCCGGACCTCCACCGCTCGTCCGGCCAGTCCGGCCTCGGCCGGGAGCCGGGCCAGCGTGGTGATCGAGTCGCGCAGCACCTCGGGGGCGGTGAGCCGGGCGCGGACGAGGGCGACGCCGACATCGTGCCCGACCCGCTCGTGCTCGGCCGGGGCGCGCAGTGCCCCGGCCATCCGCCGGACGAGTTCGTGCAGGAAGATGCGCAACTGGTCGCCGTCGGGGGCCAGGTAGCCGCTGGCCCGCACCGCGGACACCCAGCGTTCCGTCAGGTCGGACAGATCCCGTCCGGCTGTCGTCTGGTCGCTTTCGGTGCCATGCACGCCATCACCGCCCTTTCGGCCGCACCTTAAACCAAACCGTCCACCCACGGGACCCCGCACCCCGACTCTCTCGCCCACCCGCAGGCCCGCCCGTCGCCCGCCCGCCGCCCTCGCGCCGGCCCGGCCGCCACCCGCCCGCCACCCGCCCGTCGATCAAGGAGGAATCGTGGGAGTTATGTCCACTTTGGGCAGCAACGAGTCCTCGATCGACGCGGCGGTCGACGTCGGGTCGGTCACCCGTCCCCTGAGTACGATTCCTTTCCAGTCAACGCGAAAGGGCGGCAACTCTATGGGGACCGTCGACCGACCGGTCGTCGTCGGACTGGACAACGGTGGCAACAGCACGAACGCGACCGTCCTCGACGTGTCGGGCCGGTTCCTGGTCGACCGGCTGGTCGAGACACCGAGCCGGGTGCTGGAAGGGCCCGCCGCCGCGGTCGAGGCGATGGTGACGGCGATGGACGCCGCGCTCACCCTGACCGGGGTCGCCCGGGAGCAGGTCCTCGCGGTGGGCCTCGACACCCCCGGTCCGGCCAGCGCCGACGGGGTGATCAGCTCGAAGGGCTCCACCAACTTCTCGCAGCCACCGTGGCGGGGCTACGACATCCGTACGGCGCTGGCCGACCGGATCGGCCTGCCGGTGGTCTACAACAACGACGGCAACGCGGCCGCCCTCTACGCCCACCACGTGCACTTCGGCGCCGACGCCGGACAGCACTCGTCGATCTCGGCCATCGTCGGCACCGGACTGGGCGGCGGGGTGGTCGAGTCCGGCCGGGTGGTCCGGGGCGCCGCCGGGATGGCCGGCGAACTCGGGCACGTACACATCCCGCTGCACGGGCTGCTCGCCGAGGGGCAGCCGATCCCGACCTGCCGGTGCGGCTTCGCCGGCGACGTGGAGAGCGTCGCCTCGCTGACCGCGATCGAACGCAACCTCCTGCCGTACTGGTTGGGTCGTTACCCGGACCACCCGCTGGCCGCCGCCGAGTCGCCGCGCGCCGCGGCCAAGCTCGTCCGCACGTACGGCGAACAGGGCGACGAACTGGCCCGCCGGGTCTTCGACCAGCAGGCGATGGCGCTCGGGCGGCTGTTCACGATCGCGGCCAACTTCACCGACCCGAGCGTGTTCTTCGTCGGCGGCGGTGTGGTCGAGACGGATCCGGGGTTCCGGGAATGGTTCCTCGGCCGGATCCGGGAGCACACCCTGCTGCGTACCGAGCAGGCCGCGGCGTCGCACTTCGCCCTGGTTCCCGATCTCGACATGGCCGGCGCCCGCGGTTCGGCCATCGCCGCCCTGAACGTCCTCCCCCGCTGACCCACCCCACCCGCCCGTCTCGCATCCCGCCCACTCCCGCCCGCCCCGCCCCGCCCGCCCCCGCCCCCGCCCCCGCTGATCAAGGGGATCCTCTTCGCAAAACGGGCGGGAAACACCCCAACTTCCCCTTGATCGGCGCTCACCGGGCGCTCACCCGGGGACTCACCGGGCGCTCGCCGGCGGCGAGGGCGCGGGGGGTGTCGCATGACGTGGGGTGGGCCACGGGGGCCGACGCGCCGGGGTGGGCGCGCGACAAGCGGGGTCGGGCCCGGGCAGAATGCAGCGGCGAAGTCCACCGGAAAGGGACGGATCAGGATCGTGACTACGGCGGTTTACCAGCGGATCGCGCAGGAGCTCGGCGTACGCGAGCGGCAGGTGCAGGCGGCGGTCGACCTGCTCGACGGCGGCGCCACGGTGCCGTTCATCGCCCGCTACCGCAAGGAAGCGACCGAGATGCTCGACGACGCCCAGTTGCGGACCCTCGAGGAACGGTTGCGCTACCTGCGGGAGATGGAGGAGCGTCGCAGCGCGATCCTCGAGTCGATCCGCGCCCAGGGCAAGCTCGACGACGCCCTCGAAGCGTCGATCATGGCCGCCGACTCGAAGGCCCGGCTGGAGGACATCTACCTGCCGTACAAGCCGAAGCGGCGGACGAAGGCGCAGATCGCCCGCGAGGCCGGGCTGGAGCCGCTGGCCGACGGGCTGCTCGCCGACCCCACCGTCGACCCGAAGCTCGCCGCCGAGAAGTACGTCGACGCCGACCGGGGCGTCGCCGACGCCGTCGCCGCGCTGGACGGGGCCCGGGCGATCCTGGTCGAGCGCTTCGCCGAGGACGCCGACCTGATCGGCGGGCTGCGCGAGCAGATGTGGTCGCGGGGTCGGGTCACCTCGGCCGTACGCGACGGCAAGCAGGACGAGGGCGCCAAGTTCTCCGACTACTTCGAGTTCGCCGAGCCGTTCACGAAGCTGCCGTCGCACCGGGTCCTGGCCCTGTTCCGGGGCGAGAAGGAGGGCGTGCTCGACCTGTCGCTGGAGCCGGACGAGCAGCCCGCCGACCCGGCCGCCCCGGTGACGCCGAGCGACTACGAGCGGCGGATCGCCCACCGGTTCGGCATAGCCGACCAGGGCCGTCCGGGCGACCGGTGGCTCGCCGACACGGTCCGCTGGGCGTGGCGCACCCGGATCCTCGTACACCTCGGGGTCGACCTGCGGACCCGGCTGTGGCAGGCGGCCGAGGACGAGGCGGTCCGGGTCTTCGCCGCCAACCTGCGCGACCTGCTGCTCGCCGCGCCGGCCGGGACCCGGCCGACGATGGGACTCGACCCGGGATTCCGTACCGGGGTGAAGGTGGCGGTGATCGACGGCACCGGCAAGGTCGTCGCGACCGACACGATCTATCCGCACGAGCCGGCGCGGCGGTGGGACCAGTCGGTCGAGACGCTCGCCAAGCTGGCCGCCGCCCACCAGGTCGAGCTCGTCGCGATCGGCAACGGCACCGCGTCGCGGGAGACCGACAAGCTCGCCGGTGACCTGATCAAGCGGCATCCGCAGCTCCGGCTGACCAAGGTCGTCGTGTCGGAGGCCGGCGCGTCGGTCTACTCCGCGTCGGCGTACGCCTCCCAGGAACTGCCCGGCCTCGACGTGTCGCTGCGCGGCGCGGTGTCGATCGCCCGGCGCCTGCAGGACCCGCTCGCCGAACTGGTGAAGATCGACCCGAAGTCGATCGGGGTCGGGCAGTACCAGCACGACCTGGCCGAGACCAAGCTGTCCCGGTCGCTCGACGCGGTGGTCGAAGACTGTGTCAACGGCGTCGGCGTCGACGTCAACACCGCGTCCGCGCCGCTGCTGAGCCGGGTCTCCGGGATCGCGCCCGGACTGGCCGAGAACATCGTCATGCACCGCGACACGAACGGGCCGTTCCGCAGCCGCAAGGCGCTGCGGGACGTACCCCGGCTCGGGCCGAAGGCGTTCGAGCAGTGCGCCGGCTTCCTGCGCATCCCCGGCGGCGACGACCCGCTCGACTCCTCCAGCGTGCACCCCGAGGCCTACCCGGTGGTCCGGCGGATCCTGGCCAGCACCGGCACCGACCTGGGCGCGCTGATCGGTAACAACCCGCTGCTGCGCGGACTGCGTCCGGAAGGGTTCGTCGACGACACGTTCGGTCTGCCGACCGTCACCGACATTCTGCGGGAGTTGGAGAAGCCGGGCCGTGACCCGCGGCCGGCGTTCAAGACCGCGACGTTCGCCGACGGCGTGGAGAAGATCTCCGACCTGACGCCGGGGATGCTGCTGGAGGGGGTCGTCACGAATGTGGCGGCGTTCGGCGCGTTCGTCGACGTCGGGGTGCACCAGGACGGGCTGGTGCACGTGTCGGCGATGTCGAACACCTTCGTCAAGGACCCGCGCGACGTGGTCAAGCCCGGCGACATCGTACGGGTCAAGGTCGTCGACGTGGACATCGCGCGTAAGCGGATCGGGCTGACGCTGCGCCTCGACGACGACGTGACCGCCGGCCGGGGCGACCAGCGGTCCGGCGGCGGCCGCCGCGAGGGCGGCCAGCGCGGTGACGGCCCGCGCGGTGACGGCCAGCGCGGTGACGGCCAGCGTGGCGGGCAGCGCGGGGACGGCCCGCGCGGTGGCGGGCAGCGCGACGGGCGGCAGGGTGGTCGCGGCGGTTCCGGCGGCCGGGGTACGTCAGGCGGCTTCACCGGCGGCGGTGCGCTCGCCGACGCCCTGCGCCGCGCCGGCCTCGACAAGGGCCTGGGCGGCTCCGGGCGCTGATCCGCCCCGGCGCCCGCGACGCGCGCCGGCTTGCCGTCGCGCGCGGCGGGCCGGCGCCCCGACGCGCGTTGATCAAGGAGAAAGCGTGCCCGTTCCGGGGCGCTTTGTCGCTCAACTTCTCCTTGATCAACGCGCCCGCCCGGCGCGGGGACCCGGCGCGCGCGGCCGCGCGCCCGACGCGTGCCCGACGGGCGCGGGCTCAGCGGGCGGCGTGCATCAGTTCCGGGGAGGAACTGTCCAGCGGGACCGCCTGGGGCGGTACCAGGCCGAGTTGCACGCCCTGCCGGGGCAGGACCGAGCCGACCAGCCAGTCGGCGAGGACCCTGATCCGGTTCCCCGGCATCGACACCAGGTGGTAGCCCCGGGTCACCACCTTGGCGACCGGCCCGGACAGCGGCACCCCGAGCGGGTTGCCGGCCGCCTGCGTACCGCCGAGGTCGACCACGAAGCCGAGGTCGTGGTGCTTGTACGGGCGCCGCGCCCCCCGCCCGTACGAGGCGGCGATGTTGTCGGCGGCCAGCCGGCCCTGCCGTACGGCGTGCTGGGCGGTCATCGTGGTGATCTCGCCCGGCCGGGTCAGGTCCGGTACGGCGGCCGCGTCGCCGCAGGCGTACACCTCGGGGTGGCCGGGGACGTTGAGGTACTCGTCGACGACGAGCCGGCCCTTGGTCGTCGGCACGCCGAGGTCGGCGACCAGCGGGTCGGGGCGTACGCCGACGCACCAGATCAGCGAGCGGGTCGCGACGAATCCGCCGTCGGTGAGGCGTACGCCGTCGTGGGTGGCCTCGGCGACCGACGTACCCATGCGGACGTCGACGCCGCGGCGCCGCAGCACCCGGTCGGCGGTGCGGGACATCCGCTCGTCGAGTTCGGGCAGGACCCGCCCGGCGACGTCGAGCAGCAGCCAGCGCGGCGGGTTGCCGGCCAGGCCGGGCAGCCGGCGGGCGAGCGCGTCGGTGTAGAGGATGCCGTTGCCGGCGACCTCGGTGCCGGTGTAGCCGGCGCCGACGACGACGAAGGTGCGGCGGGCGTCGCGTTCGGCGGCGTCGGACGTCTCGGCCGCGAGTTCGACCTGCCGGGTCAGGTGGTCGCGCAGGAAGAGCGCCTCGGGGATGCCCCGGAAGCCGTGCGCGTGCTCGGTCAGGCCGGGGATCGGCAGCAGCTTGTTGACGCTGCCGGCGGCCAGCACCAGCCGGTCGTACGTCAGCTCACGGGGCCCGCCGCCCGGTCCCCCGTACGTGACGCACCGCCGGCCGAGGTCGATCCGCTCGGCCTCGCCGAGGATCAGGCGTACGCCGGGCAGGGTGTCCACCAGCGACACGGTGACCCGGCGCGGCTCGAGCACCCCCGCGGCGACCTCCGGCAGCAGCGGAAGATAGAGGAAGTAGTCGTGCGGGTTGACCAGCACGATCTCGGCGGCACCCCGGGCCAGGCGGGACAGCCGGCGGGCGGCGTGGTAGCCGGCGAACCCGGCTCCGATGATCACGATTCGTGGTCGGCTCATGCCTGGGTCTCCGATCGGTCGTCGGTGCCGCCGGATTCCCCGCCCGTCGGCGGACAAACCCGGCCGCCCGGTTTACCGCGCGTGCCGCGGGTATACCGCGCCGTCCGGACGGACGATCCGACAGCGGAGGGCGTGACATGGGCGAGGGCAAGAAGAAGCGGACGGACGACCGGGAACCGGCCGGTGAGCGCGACGAGCGGCAACTGTCCCCGGACTGGGCCGACGAGGCGGCCGAGGCCCGGACGGCGGACGACCCGAGGGCGCGGGCCCCGCACGACCGGACCGGGACGCCGAGTACCGGCGCGGCCCGCTGACCGGCCGCGGTGACGGTTATCGAGGCGCCGGCACAGAGCCGGCTCCGGTTACGTGACCGGTGCCTGGACCATTTCGCCGACGATCTGCTGACCAACGACCCCCGGCTGCGTGACCTGCGGGTCAACGTGACGTTCGACCGGGGGGTGGCGCACGTGACGGGCGCGGCGGACAGCCGTGCCCATCTCGCGCTCCTGCGAGACCTGCTCGGTCGGTACGAGGGCGTGTACGCCGTCTGGGACCGGGTCGCGGTCGCCGGACGCGAACCGGTGGTCCTCGACCTGGGATGTGGCGACACCCTGCAACAGCCGGGCAGTCTCGGCATCGACTGGCGGCCGGGGCGTGGGGTCGCGGTGGTCGCGGACCTGGCGGCCGGGATCCCGGTACGCACCAACTCGGTCGACCGGATCTTCACCGTGCACGTCCTGGAGCATCTGATCGACTACCTGCCGCTGCTCGACGAGTGTCACCGGGTGCTGCGGCCGGACGGCGTGCTGCACGTGCTGGCCCCCTGGTGGCGGCATGTCAACGCGGTGGCGGATCCGACCCACGTACGGTACTTCGACCCGCAGACGATCAAGAGCATCTGCGAGCGGCGGGACGCGGCGTACCCCTGGCGGCCGCTGCACGCCACGTGCGACGGCGCCACGGTCTTCGCCGACCTGGCACCGGCCCGGCCCGGCGACGACACACCCGGCCCGGCGTTCCTCGCCCGCTTCTTCGACTGAGCCCGCCCGACCGGCCGGGCGGCCCTCGGCCGCGCCGGCCTGTCATGATCGGTGATCAGGGGCCGGTGACGGCGGCCCGCCGGCGACCCGCCCGACGTACTCCCTGATCACGCGGATCTGGGGCGGGATCTGGGCGGGTCAGCCGCTCAGGCCGGGGCGGCCGAACAGGACCGCGTAACCGGACGGGAGCTGGCCGAGCACGTCGTTGAGTTCGCCGCCGGTGACCGAGTCGGCGACGGTCGACAGCACCGCGCTCGCGTCCCACTCGGCGGTCATGTCGGTCGCGCCGGTCTCCTCCGCGACCCGCTCCAGGAACTCTCGGACGCTGAACTGCTCGGCGGCACCGGACCGGGCCTCGAACGGTATCGCCGCCGCCCCGGGCAACTGGGCCCCGAGGTCGTGGGCCTCGCCCGGCGAGAGCCGCTGCGCCAGCACCTCGAGCACCGTGGTGGTGATCCGTTCGGCCTCGTCCCGGTCGACGTACTCGCCGCGTTCCCGGACGTCGGCCAGAAACTTGTCGTACCGCATTGCGTACCTCCCGGTCCGCGTTCGCGCCGGACTGCCCGGCCCGTCGGGCCGAACGGGTGGCCGGCCCGTCGAGCCGCACGGATACCCGGCGCGGCGGCGACGATTCCGGTTTGCCCGTACGGCGGCCCGGGAACTCGCCGCGTCCGGCAATCGTGGAGGAGCAGCCATGACTCAGACCGCACAGCGCGCGATCAATCTGCCCTCGGGTGACGCCGTTCCCGTACTCGGCCTCGGCACGTGGGGGATGGCGGAGGACGTACGCCGCCGCGACGAGGAGGTCGCCGCCCTGCGGCTCGGGCTGGACCTGGGCATGCAAATGATCGACACCGCCGAGCTCTACGCCGACGGTGCCGCCGAGCAGCTGGTGGGCGAGGTCATCAGGGGTCGGCGGGACGAGGTCTTCATCGTCGACAAGGTGTCGCCGACGAACGCGAGCGCCACCGGCGCGGTCAACGCCTGCGAGCGCAGCCTGCGCCGGCTGGGTACCGACCGGATCGACCTGTTCCTGCTGCACTGGCGGGGCACGGTACCGCTGGAGGAGACGATCACCGCGATGACCACGCTGGTCACCGAGGGCCGGATCCGGCACTGGGGGGTCAGCAACTTCGACCTGCCCGACCTGGTCGAGCTGACCAGCCTGCCCGGCGGCACGGCGGTGGAGGCGAACCAGGTGCTCTACAACCTCGGCAACCGGGGCATCGAGTGGGAACTGCTGCCCAGGTGCCGGGAGGCGGGGCTGCCGGTGATGGCGTACTCGCCGCTGGGACGCGGCCGGGTGCTGGGCGACCCGGCCCTGCGTGAGGTGGCGATCCGGCACGACGCGAAGCCGGCGCAGGTGGCGCTGGCCTGGACGCTGCGCCAGGAGGGGGTGTGCGCGATCCCGAAGGCGAGCACGCCGGGACACATCCGTGACCTGTGGGGGGCGTTCGACCTGCGGCTCACCGGCGACGACCTGACGATCCTGGACCGGGCGTACCCGCCGCCGAACGGCCAGACCGCGCTGGAGATGCTGTGAGCGTACGGTTCTCGGGTGGACGACGAACGCGGGTGGCAGGAGCGGCGCAGGCTCGCCGTCGAGGCGCACGGGGCGGCGCTGGCCCGGGCCCGGGCGGCCGAGGAGGAGCGGGCGGCGGCCCTGATCGCCGGGTTCGTCGCCCGGGCACGTGACCGTGGCCTGGCCGCGACCGCGCTGACCGCCCGCTCGTACGGCGGTCGCGGCCGCTACCGGACCGGGCTGCGGGGCTGGTACCTGCGGGCCGACCTGGCGGTCGGCGAGGACGGCAACCTCTACCTGCTGACCGTCCCGGCCAGCCTGCGGGCCCGGTTGGTGGGTACGGCGCTGCCGCCGTACCCACCGCGGCTGGTGATCGGCGAGGGTGGCCGGGACGGCGAGTCGATCCCGCTGGAGGTGCTGCTGCACCGCCGGCTGGGCGCCGACGGCTGACCGACGGGTCAGGCCGGCGCGGTCGGGGCCGGCCCGGTCGGGGCCGGCCCGGTCACGGGCGGCGCGGTCACGGCCGGCTCAGGCGCTCTTCACCTCGGTCGGTGTGTCCACCGCGCTGTGCACCGTCCCGGCCGCGCTGCTGAAGGCCACCAGGGAGAGCAGCAGTTCGCGCTGGGCCCGGCTGGGCATCCGGTCCAGCACCGCCTGGACCGCCTGGTAGCGGCGTTCCTTCAGTTCCTGGAGCAGCACCCGGGCGGACGCGGTCACCGAGAGCTGGACCTCGCGGCGGTCCCGGGGGTCGGGGGCGCGGCGCAGCATGCCGGTCGCCTCCAGCCGGTCGCAGAGCCGGCTCGCCGACGACGGGACGACGTCGAGCAGTTCGGCGAGCCGGTTGACGTTGGTGCCGGGCCGACTGCTGATGATGGACAGCACGCGGAGCTGGGTCGGTGACACCGTCGAGTCGTGGCTGGACCGTGCGGCGTCGAGCACAGCGATCAGCGACTCTGCGGCCGCCTCGACCGCGGCGGCGAGATTCGCAGATCGCTCCATGCCGTTGTCCTCTTGCCTTGGTCTAGCCCGTCCGATCCGGTTCGATCCTGCGTACGCCGCTACCCGCGGTATCGAGTTTCATACCATCCCAATCCAGACAGACGATGACGGCGTCGTCTTCGAGATCAGCATGTTCGTGGTAGGCGCGCAACTCGCGCATCACCGTACCAACCGCTTCGGTCGCCGGCTGCAGCCGAGTTCGACGGATGGCTCTGGCAAGGGCACTCTCGCCGTACGGGGCCCGGCCGCCGGGAGCGGCGGTGTAGACGCCGTCGCTGACGACCACCAGCCGGTCGTCCGGTTCGAGCTTGAACTCCTGCGCCTCGTAGCGGGTGTCGGCGAACATCCCCAGCGGGAGCTGCTGGTCGAGCCGGATCAGTTCGACCTGCTGGCCGCGCATCAGCAGGGCGCGGGGCGAGCCGGCGTCGACGACCCGGACCCGGCCGGTCGGCAGGTCGACCTCGACGAGCAGGGTGGCGACGTGCCGGGTCCCGCGGTGTTCGGCGAAGACGGTGTCGGAGGCGAGTTCGGCCTGCTCGACCAGGCTGCCGCCGGACCGCCGGGCGTTGCGCATGGCGTTGACGGTCACCGCGGTCAGCAGCGACGCGGCCAGGCCGGCGCCGTATCCGTTGAGGACGGTGACGGTGAGCCGGTCGTCGGTCAGCGCCCAGTCGAAGTGGTCGCCGCCGACGGTGTACGCGGGTTCGAGCTGGCCCGCCAGCCGGTAGGCCGGATGTGTCTGGCTGCGGCCGGGCAGCAGGTCCCACTGCATCTCGGCGGCCATGGTCAGCCGTTCCCGACGGCGGGCCCGACGGTAGCGGTCGGTGTCGCGGTCGGCGGCCCGCAGCGCGACGGCGAGTTCGTCGGCGACCAGGCCGACCTCGTCGACGAGTTCGCCGTCGGGGGCGGCGGCGAAGTCGGTGACCAGCACCCCGATCCGCTCGCCCCAGGCGGTGACCGGAAGGTGGAGCCGTACGCCGCCGGCGGCCAGTTGCTCCACGACGGACCGCTGACTGCTGAAGCAGCGTACGGCCGCGCCGGTCTCGGTCAGTGGGCCGTGGGCGGGGTGCGACTCGCCCAGCACCGGCCAGAGTCCGGAGATGCGGTAGTCGGCGACCAGCACGTCGGTCCGGGCTCCACCCAACCGGGTCCGGATGAATCCGTCGGCCACCTCGACCAGTTCATCCGGCGCGGCGGCCCGGAGAAGGGCCGCCACGGATCCGCGTGATTCCGGCATTTAATGGCTCTCCCGATCAATGTTTGCCACAGGGCAAGCATCATATGCGCAGAGAGATGTGGGGTGTCGCCCGGCCGTCCACCCGGGACCGGCGGCCCGGGCTCACCGCAGCGCGCGGATCCGGGCGGCGGTGACGGCGCGTAGTCCACCGACGACGGCCGCCATCCGGCGCGGCCGGGACACCGTGACCCGGCCCCGGTCCAGCGTCCGCAGCACCACCTCGGCGGCCTCCGCCGCGGACATCAGCAGCGGCCGGTTCGGCGCCTTGCCCATCTTGGTGTCGACGAACCCGAACCGGACCACCGACACCCGCACCCCTTTGGGCCGCAGCGCCAACGCCAGACCCTTCAGGTACGCCGTCAGCCCCGCCTTCGACGCCGGATAGGCCGGCGCGTCCCCGGAGACCAGCACGTCGGCCAGGCTGGACAGCCCGACGAAGTGCCCCCGCCCGGCGGCGACCATCCTGGGCACCACCACCTCCACGGTGCGGGCGGCACCGAGCAGGTTGACCTCGAACGCCCGGGTCTGGGTGGCCAGGTCGGCGAGGTCGAGCGGCTCGCCGATCCCGGCGGCGTAGACGCAGGCGTCGAGCCGGTCGACCGGCTCGACCGCCGCGGCCAGCAGCGCCGGGTAGTCGGGGGCGGTGACGTCGGCGACGACGTGGCGGTAGCCGTCGTGCGTGACCGGGCTGTCGCGCCGGGAGATCCCGGTCACCGTCCACCCCGATTCCAGCAGCCGCCGGGTCAACTCCAGGCCGATCCCGTCGCTGTTGCCCACCAGCAGGGCGTGTCCCCTGGTCCGCGTCATCTGTTGTGCCGTCCCTCGTGGTGCGTGCGCCGTGGAGCCCCGCCGGTGGCGGGCCGCCGATGCTACCGACGCGGAACCACCCGGCGCCCCGGGTCGGTCCACGGCGGACGGGTCAGGCCCGTCCCGTACGGCGGGCGCGGGCCAGCGCGGCGACGGCCGGTACGGCGGTCAGCGCGACCAGCCAGCCGGCGAGCACGTCGCTGGGCCAGTGGACACCGAGCAGCACCCGGGTCGCGCCCACCACCGCCGGGGCGGCGACCGCGCCGGCCAGCACCCCGGGACGGCTCGGCGCCGGCACCTCGGACCAGGCGACCCCGGCCACCACCGCCGCGGCGAGGGTGGCGTTCGTGGCGTGGTTGGACGGGAAGGCGTATCCGTCGGCGATCCGCAGTGCCCGGTCCGGCCGGGTCCGGGCCACCCGGGCCCGGACCAGCCGGCACAGCAGGGTTCCGGCGGCCGGCGCGGCGGCCACGAAGGTGAGTGCCCGCCACCGGCGGCGCCGGGCGACGACTGCGGCGGTCGCGGTGAGCACGCCGACGACGACCCGCCCGTCGCCGAGGTGGGTCAGCCGGCCGGCGGTGGTGGCGACGCCGGGGTGGCGGACGGCGAACTGGTGTGCCCGACGGGCCAGTGCGGTGTCGGCGGCGACCAGGGCCGGCCGGCGGGTCGCGACGGCCACGGCCAGCGCGGCAAGTCCGGCACCGGCGACCGCCGCCGCGCCGAGCATCGGACCGGCCGGCGTGCGGGACGCCGCCGGACGGCCGTACCACCGGTCCCCTGTCATCACTGACCGCAACGACCGGCGCGGGCCAATGTGACGCCCGGCTACCGCTGGTGGCACCAGGTGCGCAGGCTGACCGTACGGCCCTCGGCCTCGCGGGTCACCGGCGGCTCGTCGGTGAGTGCGAAGCCGGCCGAGTGGGCCACCGCCACGCTGGCCGCGTTGGCCGGGTCGATGCGCAGCACGACCCGGCGCATCCCGAGCGACCGGTGGGCGTACCCGGTCAGCAGGGTGACCGCCCGGCGGGCCAGGCCCCGGCGCCGGTGGGCGGCGCCGACCGCGTAGCCGACCTCGGCCTCGTCGGGGCCGCCGCCGGTCTGGAAGAGCAGGACCTCTCCCAGCGGGATCCGGCCGTCGGTGGTGATCGCGAGATGCAGCCCCCGGTCCTCGGCGCGGGCCCGGAACGCCTTGTCCAGGTATTTCCGCGCGGCCGTCAGGTCGAACGGCGAGCGGAGCGGGGTCCACCGGTCGACCTGCGGTTCGTCGAAGAGTTCGGACAACGCCGGCAGGTCGTCGTCGGTCCACTCGCGCAGGTGCAGCCCGTCGCCGGTGATCTGCGGGTGGGGCGGAATCCGCAGGGTGCCGTGGTCGGCCGTCGTCATGGGGTGATCATGCCGGACGGGCGCCCGCCCCGCCCACGCGTTTTCCGCCCGTGGCGGGGTGGTTCGCCCGGTCGTGGCCGGATGCCGCGCCGGCGCCCGGCCCGGCGGCTAGGCTCGGACGGTTCATGCCACCGACCGTTCAGGAGAGCGACACGATGAGCAAGCCACAGGTCGACCCGATCCAGGGCCAGGCGCCCGCAGACCTCGTGATCGAGGACATCTCGGTCGGCGAGGGCGAAGAGGCCAAGGCCGGCCAGTCGGCGACGGTCCACTACGTCGGGGTGGCCCACTCGACCGGCCAGGAGTTCGACGCCTCGTGGAACCGGGGCGCGCCGTTCACGTTCCCGCTCGGCGGTGGCCGGGTCATCGCCGGCTGGGACCGGGGCGTCGTCGGGATGCGGGTCGGCGGCCGTCGCCGGCTGGTCATCCCGCCGCACCTGGGCTACGGCGACCGTGGCGCCGGGGGCGCCATCCGCCCGGGTGAGACGCTCATCTTCGTCGTGGACCTGCTCGACGTGAACTGAGCGCCGGCTCCCCGTCCGGTGTCTACTCGGCACCGGACGGGGTAAGCGCCGCGAACCCGACCTGGGAGCGGCGAATGGACGCACACGGTATGACCGTCGGGGTTCTCGGCTCGTACGGCGGCCGCAACCTCGGCGACGAGGCAATCCTCACCAGCCTGCTCGACGACCTGAGGGTCCGGGCGGACCGGGCCCGGATCCTGGTCTTCACCCGCGACCCCGACCAGACCCGGCGGGCGCATCCCGGCGTGGAGGCGGTCCGCTGGCAGGACAGCAACCACGAGGGCCGGCTCGCCCTGCTGCGCGGCCTCGACCTGCTGGTGCTCGGCGGGGGCGGGGTGCTCTACGACACCGAGGCCCGACGCTACCTGCGCATGGTGCGGGCCGCCCAGGAGCAGGGCGTCCCGGTGTTCACCTACGCCGTCGGGGCCGGCCCGCTCACCGAGCCGCTCGACTGTGCGATGGTCGTCGAGACGCTGAGTGCCGCGATCGAGGTGACGGTCCGCGACGAGGAGTCCAAACGGGCCCTCGAGGATGCCGGGCTCACCCGGCCGGTCACGGTCACCGCCGACCCGGCCCTGATGCTCGAACCCGAGGAGTTCGACCTCGGGATCCTGCACGGCGACCGGCTGCCGGAGCAGCGTCGGCTGATGGGGATGAGCGTACGGGAGCCGGGGCGGGCGGCGGAGAGCCTGGACCCGGCCGAATACCACCGGTTGCTCGCGCACGTCGGCGATTTCCTGGTGCACCGCTTCGACGCGCACCTGCTGTTCGTGCCGATGGAGAACCGGGACCTGCGGCACGCGCACGCGGTGCTGTCGCACATGACGGCCGCCGAGCACGGCCGCATCCTGCACGGCGACTACCGGCCCCGGCAGATCCTGGGGCTGATGGAGCACCTGGAACTGGTGGTGGGGATGCGGCTGCACTTCCTCATCTTCGCCGCGCTGGCCGGGGTGCCGGCGCTGCCGCTGCCGTACGCCGGGAAGGTCTTCGACTTCGCCCGGCAGATGGGCGCTCCGGCGCTGCTCGGCGTGGTCCGTGAGTCGGCCGGGCCGTTGCTGGCGGAGGTGGACCGGCTGTGGGACGAGCGGCCGGTGCGGTTGCCGCAGAACACCGCCCGGCTGGCGACGCTGCGGGACCGGGCGGCCTGGACCGGGGTACGCCTGGAGGCGGTGCTCGGCGAGGTGCGGGCCGGTACGGCTCGTCCGGTCGTCCAGGTGGGGTGAGCCGGGGGTGAGCAGACCGGCTCAACATTTCCCGGAATGCCAGGTAGATCAGTCGAATGCTCGATGAGGAACCGGGTACCCGAGCATTTCAGGAAATAAGGGGGGAAAGCAATGTTTGTCATCAAGCGTTTGGGCGTGCTCTGCGCCGCCGCGGCACTCGCCCTGGCGCCGGCCGGGGCGGCAGCGGCGGTGGAGGCACCGGCGGCCCCGCCGATCGCGGCGCAGCCGTCGCAACAGGACACCCAGTTCCTGCAGACGATCCACCAGGTCAACCTGGCCGAGGTCGCGATGGGCAACCTGGCCCAGCAGAACGCCGGGAACCAGCAGGTGAAGGACGCCGGGGCGCGCTTCTCGGCGGACCACACCGAACTCGACAAGCAGGTCCAGCAGGTCGCGTCCAACCTGAACGTCAGCCTGCCCAACCAACCGACCGCCGAGCAGCAGGCGACGATGACCCAGCTCCAGGGGCTGACCGGCAACGAGTTCGACTCCGCCTGGGTGACCGCCGAACTCAACGGCCACATGCAGGCGATGCAGGCCGTCGACACCGAGATCGCACAGGGCAGCGATCCGCAGGTCGTGCAACTGGCCCAGACCGCCCAGCCGGTGATCCAGGCGCACATCGACCTGCTGGTGTCGCTGGCGCAGGGCCTGGGTATCGCGGTGCCGAGCATCACGCCGAGCCCCGGCGGCACGGCGACCCCGGCCCCCGGCGCCACCACGACCACGCCGGCCCCGGGCGGCACGCCGACCACGCCGTCGCCCGGCCGCACCTCGGAGACGCCCGGCCCGGGTGGGACCGAGACCCTGACTCCCGAGCCGGAGGTCTCGTAACCGCGAACCGCTGAACGGCCCGCCACCGGCGCGACCGGCGGCGGGCCGTCGCGTGTGGACCGGCTACCGGCCCGGTACGTCCACCGCGATCTCCGCCCCGAGCGAGTAGCCGCCGGTGAGCCTGAGGTCGTCGCCGCTCCAGAACCGGCCGGGGTCGTACCAGTTGGGGCGGCGGCCGGGCGCGAGCAGCCCCATCGCCTCGTACGTCACCGCGACGACCTCGGCGCAGTAGGCGCTCTCCAGGTCGCTGTCGCGTACGCCCCGGCGGAACGCCGGCACCCGGCCCCGGGCCCACCGCCAGGCCAGTTGCGCGGTGGAGGGGAACGGGACGCCGTCGAGACGGGCGATGGTGCGCAGCACCGCGTCGTCCATCTCGCCGGTGACGGCCGGGTCGAGTTGGCGCAGCCAGGCGCGCTGGCCGTAGCGGCCGGCCCAGACCGAGACGGCGTCGCGCAGGTCGTGCAACTGCACCCCGCGGTGGTGGGTGCCCGACCACATGTCGGGCAGTGACCGGCCGAGTTCGGCGTGCCACATCAGCGGCGGCAGGTCGTCGAGGACGACGGCCATGCCGACGTGGTTGACCGGGCTGTTGGTGGTGAACTGGATGGCGCGGTCGGCGCCGCTGGTGCCCCGGAAGACCCAGAGGTCTCCGGTGCGGGTCAGGTTGACCGCGTCATCGAGGTTGATCGGCGTGGCGGACACGAGCCCTACCATAGGCAGATGCGTTGGTGGAAGATACTTGGGCTGGCCGGTTTCGTCGGCGTGGCGGCGTCCGGGGTGGTAATCGCGCGGGCCGAGCGGCGCCGCCGGGCATACACCCCGGAGCAGGTCCGGCAGCGGTTGCTGGAGCGACACGCGGCGGCCGCCACCCCCACACCCCCCGCCCCCGCCGAAGGCACCTGGCCCTGACCGCCCCCCACTCCCCCGCGATCTTGCAGTTGTCTCCCCCTTTTGTCGGGTTCGTCGGGCGACAAGTGCAAGATCGCGGAAAGGTCAGAGCAGGCCGGCGGAGCGGAGCAGGGTGACCAGCCCGGCACCGTCGGGGGCCGACACCCACTTCTTGGCGAACCGGCCCGGCGAGTCGACGCCGCCGAGTTGGGGCGGCAGCATGCCGGCGATGTGTGCCGGCAGCGCGCCGGCCAGCACAACCTGGGCCGGTGACAGCCGGCGGATGGCGACCGCGGCGACGTTGTCCGGGTAGGCGGCCGCGAACTCGGCGTAGATCTCCTGGTCGTGCTGGCCGTCGTCGCCGATCAGCAGCCACTTGATGTCGGGGAACTCCTCGGCCAGCCGCACCAGGGTGGCCCGCTTGTGTTCCCGGCCGCTGCGGAACCACCGGTCGACGGTCGGCCCCCAGTCGGTGAGCAGCAGCGGACCGGCCGGGTAGAGGTGCCGGCCGAGGAACCTGGTCAGCGTCGGCGCCACGTTCCACGCCCCGGTCGACAGGTAGAGCACGGGTGCGCCCGGGTGGGCGTTCACCAGCCGCTCGTAGAGCACCGCCATGCCGGGCACCGAGGCGCGGGCGTGTTCGTCGAGCACGAACGTGTTCCAGCCGGCGAGCAGCGGCCGGGGCAGCGCGGTCACCATGACGGTGTCGTCGATGTCGGAGACGATCCCGAACCGTACGGCGGGATCCACGACGCGTACGGGGGCGTCGACCGGCTCACCGCCGGGGCTGCTCAGCCGTACGGTGTGCCAGCCCGGCTCGAGGTCGGCCGGCACGACGACGTCGACGAACCCGCCCCGGTCGGCGATGACCTCGTGCCGCTGGTCGCCGGCCTCGATGACGACCGGGGCGGAGTTGACCGACACGGTCAGGAAGCTGCGCCAGCCGCGGACCTTCTTGGGGCGCCGCCGGGGCTTGCCGCCGGTGCGGGTGAGCAGCACCCGGCCCAGCACCCGTATCCAGCCGGGCGCGCCGTAGCCGGTGTACGGCAGGAGCACGACGTCCCAGCCGCGCTGGCGCAGGCGGCGTTCCATGATGTTGCGGACCGCGTCTTCGAACCGGGCGGCCCGGTGCAGGCTGGGCACGGCCGGTTCACCCACCGGGATAAGCGACACACTGCAACCCTGCCCTATGACCGCGGCCGACAAACCGCCGCCCCGCCCACCCACGGCAAAAAACGACCTTGCCCCTGTCGCCGCCCGGATCAGGTCGAACGGGCAGTGACAGGGGCAGGATCGCGTCGGGTGGTGCGGGTGCGGATCAGGCGGGCAGGCCGCCGACCTGGGTGTTGATCCACGGGCGGATCGACGACAGGTCACCGTAGATCGACGGGCCGGTCGCGCACACCGAGTTGTTGTTGCCGGCGCGGCTGGTGGCGCCGATCAGGTTCCACCGGTTGTTGATCAGGCGGACCTGCGGGCCGCCGGAGTCGCCGTAGCAGGCACCGGCGTTGCCGTTGGTGTTGTTGGTGCAGATCTCGTACGGGCCGTTGATGCCGAGGCAGGCGCTGTCCTGGCGGATCGAGGTGTCCAGCTCCTGGGCGACCAGCGGGGCGCTGCCGCAGCCGGGCTGCGGGCAGGTCTGACCCCAGCCGATGATCCGGGTCGCCGTGCCGACCGCGCCGGAGCTGGTCGGGATCGGCGCCGGGGCGTAGCTGACCGAGCTGCCGAGCTGGAAGAGCTTGACGTCGATCGTCGGGTGGTTGACCACCCGGATCACCGACACGACGACGCCGCCGCTGCTGCGGTTGATGCTGCCGACCCGCACCGTGCTCGGGCTCGGACAGTGCTTGGCGGTGACCGCCCAGTTCGCCTTGATCAGCGAGCCGGTGCAGCCCGAGACGTAGACCATGAACGAGTAGTTCTGCGAGGCCGGGCGGCCGTTCACGACGAGGGTGCCGACGTCGCCCTGCGGGCCGCTGGCCGCCTCGGTGGCGGCGTACGTGGGAGTGGCGGGTGCCGCGCTGGCCACGGCGGGTGCGGCGAGGCCGGCGGCGACGACGCCGGCCGCCAGCAGGAGACGGGCGAGCAGGACGGGTGCCTTCATCATGCTTGTCCTTGTCTGTGGGAGGACACCGGACCGGGGGTGGATCCGGCGGCTGACCGCGTGCCGGCGCATCCGGCGGCCGACCGGATGCCGCGGGCGCGCATCGTTGGAGGTGAAGCACTGGGACGCCCAGGAAAACCATATCGACACGGTGAAGAATTTCAATCTGTCTATCTATATTGATTCGCGCCCTACCCCGGTGTGATGACCGTCGACACCGGCCCGTGACGCGTAGAGCCGGCCCGTCCCGGGTATAGGCGCATCCAACGCAGGTGAGGGAGGGATCGCGGTGACGTTCGCAGCCGTCTCGGCGCACATCGAATCGGGCGCTCTCGTGATCACCCTTTGTGGACCGCTGACCGTACCCGCGGTGGCCGCCACCCGGCGGGCGCTGGCCTGGTGCGTCGCCCACCGGCCACCGGCCGTGCTGGTCGACTGTGCCCGGGTGGCCACCGGCCGGCGTACGACCGCGACGGTGCTGACCGCCGCGATGGCGCGTACGGCGAGCCAGTGCGGCACCCGGCTGGCGCTGTGCACCCCCACCCGCCGGGTGGCCGGCCTGCTGCGCCGGGCCCGGCACGCCCCGTTCCGGATCTACGGCGGTCTCGGCGCGGCGCTGCGCGAACTGCGGCCGCACGACGTACCGGCCGGCACCCGGCGGGCCCACCTGCGGCTGGAGCCACAGCCGGACGCACCGGCCGCCGCCCGCCGGCTGCTGCGGGCCAAGTGCGCCGAATGGGGCCTCGACCAGGTCGTCGACCCCGGCCAGATGATCGTCTCCGAACTCGTCGCCAACGCGGTCGAGCACGCCGGCACGCAGATCGACCTGACGCTCAGCCACGCCGGCCGCAAGCTGCGGATCGCCGTCGCCGACCGCTCGCCGGCCCACCCGACCTTCCCCGACCCCGGACCGGCCCCCCGGGACCCGTCGGCCGGCCTGTCGATCCGGGGCCGGGGGCTGGGGCTGGTCGGCCTCGACGCCGACGGCTGCGGCGTGGTGACCGGACCGGACGGCAAGATCGTGTGGGCGAGCGTGACGGCGCCGGCCCGGGTGAAGGCGCGGGTGGCCGGGCTGCGACGCTGGCGCCCGGCGGCGCTGTCCGGCCAGCCGCGACGCGTCCCCCGCTACCGCACCGCCTGACGCGCGGTCAGGTTGGCGGACCCGCCCGCGCGGGTAAGGAACCGGCCATGGGCGCAACCGGAAAGCCACGCCGCGTCGCCGTCGTCGCGCACGCGAAGAAGTCCCTCGACGGCGGGCTCGACGAGCTCCGCAAGCTGATCGCCGACGAGGACGTCGACGAACTCATCTGGTACGAGGTACCCAAGAGCCGCAAGGCCCCGAAGAAGGCCCGCAAGGCGGCCGAGGCCGGCGCCGACCTGGTGTTCGTGTGGGGCGGCGACGGCACCGTGCAGCGCTGCCTCGACGCGCTCGCCGGCACCGGCACCACCGCGGCGATCGTGCCCGCCGGCACCGCCAACCTCCTGGCGTCCAATCTGGACATTCCGCGCGACCTGGCCGAGGCGGTCCGGATCGGCTTCCGGGGCGACCGCCGTGACCTCGACCTCGGGCGGGTCAACGGCGAGCACTTCGCCGTCATGGCCGGCGCCGGCTTCGACGCCGCGATGATCGGCGAGGCCGACCGCGACCTGAAGGACCGGGTGGGCCGGCTGGCGTACGTCTGGACCGGCCTGCGCCACATGCGCGACGGCGCGGTCGGGGTACGGATCCGGGTCGACGGCACCGGTTGGTTCGACGGGAAGGCGAGCTGTGTCCTGATCGGCAACGTCGGCACCATCACCGGCGGCATCGAGGCGTTCGACGACGCGCGGCCCGACGACGGCTGGCTCGAGGTCGGCGTCGCCACCGCCGACGGCGCGGTCCAGTGGGCCCGTACCCTCGGCCGGATGGCGGCCGGCCGCTCCGACCGGTCCCCGTTCGTCCGCATCACCCGGGCGAAGAAGATCGACGTACGGTTCGCCGAGCCGGTGACGTACGAACTGGACGGCGGCGAGCGGGGCACCACCCGCCGGCTCCGGACGAAGGTCCGGCCGGGCGCGGTGACGGTGTGCGTGCCACGCCCCGGGCCGGCCTGAGCCCGACGGCCGCCGACGCCTCCCCGGCGGCCAGGACCCGGGTGGGGGGTGTAGCTGGCCCCACCCGGGTCGGCAGCTTTCCGTATACCCCACGACCTGCCCGGTCCATACCATCGACGCATGACAGCGATCGAGGTACGCAACCTCCACAAACGGTACGGCGACCGGCTCGCCGTGCGCGACGTGTCGTTCGCCGTCGAGGAGGGCGAGATCTTCGGAATCGTCGGCCCGAACGGCGCCGGCAAGACCACCACGGTCGAGTGCGTCACCGGCCTGCGGCGCCCCGACGGCGGCTCCGTCTCGGTGCTCGGCCTCGACCCGGTCCGGGACCACCAACGGGTCAGCGAACTCGTCGGCGCGCAACTGCAGGAGAGCGCCCTGCCCGACCGGCTGCGGGTCGGCGAGGCGCTGGAACTGTTCGCGTCGTTCTACGCGGCACCGGCCGACCCCGACCGGCTGATCGACGAGCTGGGGCTGGCCGACAAGCGGCGGGCCCCGTACGCCAAGCTGTCCGGCGGGCAGAAGCAGCGGCTGTCGATCGCCCTGGCCCTGGTCGGCAATCCCCGCATCGCCGTGCTCGACGAGCTGACCACCGGGCTGGACCCGCAGGCCCGCCAGGACACCTGGCGGCTGGTCGAGCAGGTCCGCGACCGGGGTGTCACCGTGCTGCTGGTCACCCACTTCATGGCCGAGGCCGCCCACCTGTGCGACCGGGTGGCGGTGATCCGCGACGGCGCGGTCGTCGCGCTGGACACCCCGCACGGGCTGACCGGCGGCGTGGAATCCGGCCAGCGCCTCGGCTTCCGCCCGGACCGCGACTTCGACGAGCGGCTGCTCGCCGGCCTGCCCGGGGTGACCTCGGTCCGCCGGCAGGACGGCGAGGTGCTGGTCACCGGCACCGGTGACCTGGTGTCGGTCGTGCTCGTCGAGCTGACCCGGCACGGCGTGGTGCCGACCGGCGTCCAGCTGAGCCAGCCCAGCCTCGACGACGCGTACCTCGCCCTCATCGGCGGATCCGCCGGACCGGAGGAGACGGCATGAACACCCGACTGGTACGCACCGAACTGCGGCTCTTCCTGCGCGAGCCGGCCTCGATCGCCTTCGGGCTGGCGATGTCCCCGCTGATCCTGGTCATCCTGGGCAGCGTCCCGACGTTCCGGGTGGTCAACGACGACCTCGGCGGGCTACGGGTCATCGACCTGTACGTGCCGATCATGATGCTGATGGCGATCGCGATGATGGCGGTGAACGCGCTGCCGAGCGAGTTGGTCACCCGCCGGGAACGCGGCGTGCTGCGCCGGCTGTCGACGACCCCGGTGAAGGCGTCGGCGATGCTGTCCGCCCAGATCGTGGTGCACCTGCTGCTGACGGCCTGCACCGTCGTGATCATCCTCGCCCTCGGCCGGCTGGTCTTCGACGTCCGGATGCCGCAGAACCCGGCCGGCTTCCTGCTGGCGCTGGTGCTGAGCACGCTGGCGCTGTTCTCGATCGGGCTGCTGATCGCCGGCCTGTTCGGCACCAGCCGGGGCGCCCAGGGCGCGGGCACCCTGCTCTTCTTCCCGATGCTGTTCTTCGCCGGGCTGTGGGTGCCGCGCGAGGCGATGCCGGACCTGCTCAACCGGATCGGCGACTTCACCCCGCTGGGTGCCGGCGCGCAGGCGCTGCGGGACACCTCCGACGGCGGCTGGCCGTCCGCGCTGCACCTGGTGGTGCTGCTCGCGTACGTGATCGGTGTCTCGGCCGCCGCGGTCCGGACGTTCCGCTGGCAGTAGGGGCAGAGGTACGGGGTGGGGGCGGGCCGGGGGGCCGCCCCCCCCCCGGGCGGGCGCCCCCCGGCCCCCCCCGGGCCGGCGCCGCAGCACCGTCCCAGCCCCGACGCGCCCTAGCGGATCCTCGTGCCCACCCCGTCAGGGCGCCGCCGGCACCGCCCGGGTACGGCGCCGCAGCAGGCCGTAGCGGGGGGCGAACAGCCAGGTGCCGACGAAGACCGCGCTCAGCGTCAGCACGATCAGCCCGCCGGCGGCCAGGTTCAGGTGGTACGACAGGTAGAGGCCGGTGACCGCGCAGACCGCGCCGATCCCGGCCGAAAGCGACATCATCACGCCCAACCGGTCGGTCAGCATCCGGGCGGTCGCCGCCGGGGTGATCAGCAGCGCCAGCACCAGGATGTTGCCGACCGCCTGCAACGAGATCACGATGGCCACCGTCACCATCACGTACAGCGCGGTGTCCAGCCAGAAGACCGGCAGCCCGGACGCCGCGGCCGTCTCCCGGTCCAGGCTGACCGTCACCAGTTCCTTGCGCAGCGCCAGGACCGCCGCGACCAGCAGCCCGCCGACCACCGCCACGGTCACCACGTCGGCGTCGGACAGGCCGAGGATCTGTCCGAACAGGAACGACGCCAGGTCGCCGGTGTAGCTGCTCCGGGTGCTGACCAGCACGATGCCCAGCCCGAAGGCGAAGGCGAAGAACACCCCGATCACGGCGTCCTCCTTCAGCCGCCGGTTCTGGGCCACGACGGCCACGGTCAGCGCGGTCGCCACCCCGGCCACCGCCCCGGCGACCGCCAGGTTGACCTGGAGCACGTAGCCGACGGCCACCCCGGGGAACACCGCGTGGGCGACCGCGTCGCCGATGAACGCCATGCCGCGCAGCACGACGAAGCTGCCCACGACCGCGCACACCACGCTGGCGAGCACCGCCACGACGAACGCCCGCTGCATGAACACGTGCTGCCAGGGCTCGGTGAGCGCCTCGATCACCGCCGTACCCCCAGGGTGTCGAGCAACCGGTCGGACGAGGTGACCCCGAAGGCGCGCAGCCACAGGGCCGGGTCGGTCAGCCGGTCCGGCGGCCCCTCGGCGACCACCCGCCGGTTGAGCAGGCACAGCCGGGTGCAGGACGCGGCCGCCGCCGGCAGGTCGTGGGTGGTCGTCAGCACCGCCACGCCCTCGCCGCGCAGCCGGTCCAGCAGCGCGGTCAGCAGTTCCTGGGTGGGTACGTCGACCCCGGTGAACGGCTCGTCGAGCAGCAGCACCCGGGGGCGCAAAGCCAGCGCCCGGGCGACCAGGACCCGCTGGCGCTGGCCCCCGGAGAGCTGCCCGACCGGCCGGTCCCGCAGGTCGGTGAGACCGGCCCGGGCCAGTGCCTCGGCCACCGCCGCCCGGTCGGCGGGTTTCGGCCGGCGCAGCCAGCCGATGGCGCGGGTACGGCCGGTCAGCACCGCGCCGGCCACGGTCACCGGGAAGTCCCAGGCGAACTCGTGCCGCTGCGGGACGTACCCGATGAGGGGCCGGACCCGGGCGGCGGGTGAGCCGGCGACCAGCACCCGCCCGCGCTGCGCCGGGACCAGCCCGAGCACCGCCCGCAGCAGGGTGGTCTTGCCGGCACCGTTCGGGCCGATCAGCCCGACGATCTCGCCGGCCCCGACGGTCAGGTCGACGTTGTCGACGGCGAGCCGCTCCCCCAGCCGGACGGTGAGCGCCTCGACCCGCAGGGCCGGGGTCACGACGCCCGCCCCGCCCGCCGCCGGCCGAGCCGGACCAGCAGCGCGCCGGCGCCGAGCAGGACCAGGCCGCCGACGGCGGCCGGCAGGACCCACGACTCCCCGGTACGCGGCAGCCGGCCGCCCGGCCCGTCGCCGCCACCGTTGCCGTCGCCGTCAGTGACCCGGCCCGGGTCGGTGCCGTCACCGACGGCGACCGTGAGGGTACGGCTGTCGGTGACCGGCGCGCCGCCGGTCGTGGTGGCGCTCATCGCCACCTCGAGCCGGTAGACGCCGGGGGCGCCGAACGCCCAGTTTCCGTGGGCGTGGGTGTTGAGCGGGATGTCCAGTTCCCCCGGCAGCCTGGTGCCGTCGAACAGCACCTGCGGTTTGCCGAACGAGCCGGTCAGGAACAGCGTGAACGCGCCCGGTCCGGTGACGCTCTTCAGCGTCCAGGTCACCGGCCCACGGATCCCGCCGACGACCGCCTCGTGCTGGGTGTTCCAGCCCGGCCAGACGATGCCGTCCTGCTGCGCCTGCGGCAGCAGCCACACGCTCCCGCCGGCCGGGCCGAGGAAGGCGTGGTCGGCGCCGTCCGGAACGGTGATCCTCGCGTTGTCGCGTACGTGCAGCACGGTGTCGCCGAGTTCCCGCCAGACCGGCGGGCTGACCGTGCCGTCCTTGATCCGGATCCGCCACCGCCCGTCGGTCAGGGTCGGCCCCATGTCGACGTGGCCGTCGTCGATCACCTTGCGCTCGCCGGTGCCGGCCGGAGCCGTCGTGGCCAACGCCGCCGGCGCGGGTGCGGCGGCCGGGACCGCCGGTGGCGCGGCGGCCCGCGCGAGCGGTGCCGGCCCGGCGGTACGGTCCCCCGCCGGGGCGGACGGTGGATCGATCGGCGGCGGGTCGGCGCCCGGCGGCGGGCTGATCGGCGGCGGGTCGATCGGCGGCACTGTCACCCGCCAGGTGGCCGCCGCCGGGCCGACCGGCCCGGCGGCGGCGGTGAACGTCAGCTCGTAGTCGCCGGCGGCGTCGAAGGCCCACACCACCCCGCCGGTCCGCGTACCGGCCGGCAGCAGGACCGAGTCCGGCAGCCCGGCCCCGCTGCCGAGCATCGGTGTCGGGGTGCCGAAGCCGGACAGCGTGTACGCCGTGAACCGCCCGGGGCCGGTCACACCGGTCAGCGCCAGCGTCACCGGACCGCCGGACACCCCGGTGGTGTCCAGGGCCGGCAGGGCCGGATCGCCGCCGGCCAGCGCCCACACCGGCCGGCCGGCGGCGCCGAGGAACCGGAACGCGGGCCGGTGCGGCACCCGGGCGGCGAGCCCGCCGTCCGGCCCGAGCCGCACGTCGTCGGGGCGGTGCCCGGCCTCTCCCCGGGCCGCCTGCCGGGCGTCGCGGAACCGCAGCGACAGTTCGCCGCCGTCGACCCGTACCGAGACCAGGTCGGCCCCGGCCAGCACCGGGCTCGGGGACGGCGGCGGCGGGGGCTGCGGCGCGGCCACGGCCGGCGGCGCGCCGCCCAGCATTACGGCGGCCAGCACGCCGGCCGCCACCCGCATCGGTCTCATCGTTCTCCTCCCAGGCAGCGCAACAGCTCGTCGGCGTTGTGCCGCATCATCGCGACGTACGAGGTGGTGTCGTGGTCGAAGGCGTCGCCGTAGATCCGGCAGACCCGCACGCCCTGATCGGCGGCGACCCGCTTCAGCACGCCGGCCCGGGCGGCGAGTTGCGGTTCGACGAAGACGGCCGGCACCCGCAGGTCGCGGATCGTCTCGGTCAGCTTCGTCACCTGGGCCGCGCTGGGCTCCTGGGCCGGGTTCGGCACCACGAAGCCGGCGATGGTGAGCCCGTACGCGCTGGCCAGGTAGCCGAACGCGTCGTGGGTGGTGACCAGGTTCCGCCGGTCGGGCGGGACCTTCGCGAGCTGCGCGCCGACGTACGTGTGCAGTGTGGACAGTTCGCCGAGGTAGCGGTCGAGGTTGCCGGCGTACGCCTCGGCGCCGGCCGGGTCGACCTCCGCCAGGGTGTCCGCGATGACCTCGGCGTACGCCCTGGCGTTGCGGACGTCCTGCCACAGGTGCGGGTCGATCTCGCCGTGCACGTGCTTGCCGAGCACCGCCTGCGGCAGCTGCCACACCTTCGTGCCGGGTGCGCCGAGGAACGCGAACCGGGCGTCGTCCGGCACCTGCTCGACCGCCCGGTCGGGTACGTCGACGACGACCTGCCCGGCCGGGATGTCGCCCTGTTCGTCGGTGCGGGCGAACACCTGCCCGGTGTCGAGGTCGACGGCGAGGTCGGTGTGGCCGGCGTCGAGCAGCGTGGTCCGGTCGTCGCGCAGCGCCCCGCGCGGGTCGACGCCGACGGCGAAGGCGAACGTGCCGCTGCCGAGCTGGCGGGGCGGGCTGCCGTCGCCGGCGTCGACCCGCGCGGTCATCGTCACCCGGTACTCCCCCGCCGCGCTGAACGACCAGTTGAGGTGGGTGTGCGCGTCGGGCGGCAGGACGGCCACGTCGGCGTCGGTGATGCCGTCGGCCGAGTCGTAGTAGACCCTCGGCTGGCCGAGGGCGTCGGTGAGGTAGGCGGCGAAGCGGCCCGGCCCCTCGACGGCGGTCACCGACAGCCGTACGTCGGCGGTGCGGCCCGGCCCCTTGCCGCGTACGGCGAGGCCCAGCCAGACCACGTCGAGGTCGAGGTTCTCGACCAGCGGGATCAGGGTCGCGCCGTACGGTTCGGCGCTCTCGGCGAGCGAGACGTTCGGGGACCCGGTGGGGACGTTGCTGTCGAAGAGCTTGATCAGCGAGTGCTCCTCGAGCAGCAGGTGGTTGGTGAAGGCCACGTCGGCGCGGGCCACCTTGGCGGCGTCGGCCGGGGTCGGCTCGTAGGAGTGCGGGTCGCCGCCGGCCGGCACGACGGTCTCCACGGAGATCCGGTCGCCGCCGACGTTGCGCACCAGGTCGGCGATGATCTCGGTGCTCGCCACGACGGTCACCGCGCCGTCGTCGGCGGCGCCGGTGCAGCCGGCGAGGGCCAGGGTCACGGCCAGGGCGGCGGCGCCCGGGCCGGTGCGGGGCCGTCTCACGGTCGGTCCTTTCCGGTGGTCAGGGTCGGTCGGCGGTCGTCCACGGGCGGGTCGGGGTCGGCGTCGGTGTCCGACCGGCCGGCGGCTTCGGCGCGGCCCTGGGCGCGGGCCCGCGCGACCGCCTCGGCCAGTGCGGCCCGGCTGCGCCGGCGCAGCCGGGCCGCCGCGAGGGCCAGCAGCCCGAGCGCGGCGAGCAGCAGCAGGTGCGGCCACGGCCAGGCCCACACCCCGGCCCGCGCCGGGTCGGCGGCCGGCGGCGGATCGAGCACCTGGTCACCGACCGCGGCCGGGGTCACCCCGGCGGTCGCGGACAGCCGGAAGAGCGGCGGTACGCCGGACAGCCGGACCCGGGCCCGCAGTTCGCCGCCGGGCAGGATCTCCGGCAGCGGTTGCGCGGTCGCGGTCCACCGGCCGAGCCCGAGCGGGCCGGTGACCGTCAGCGACGGCCGCCCGGTGAGCCGGACGTTGCCGGTGTTGCGGACGGTGAACGTCGCGGTCAGGTCGCCGCCGGTGAACGGGTGGGCCGGGCCGTCGTACCCGATCCGCAGGTCCCCGACGGCGAGCACGGGTCGCAGTTGACCGGTGACCCGCAGGTGGACCCGGGTGCCGACCCGGTGGTCGACGGCGACCCGGTTGCCGTCCGGGCCGGTGCCCTCGGCGGCCAGCGACGCGACGATGCCGCCGGCGTGGTCGCCGGGGGTGGCGTCGGCCGGCACCCGCAGCTCGAACGGGATGTCGACCCGGGAGGTGGCGGGCACGGTCACCGTCCGGGCCGGCAGCGTGATCCAGGAGCCGACGTCGACCGGTGCCGCGCCGGCGGCGAGCAGGTCGAAGCCGCCCTGTGCGGTGGTGAACGCGTCGCTGGCGTAGACGTCGAGGGTCAGCGGGCGGGGCGTGTGGTTGGTGACCGCGACGTGGTCGGTGAGCACCGCGCCCGGGTCGAGCTTGTATTCGAAGCCGGGCCGGCCGTCCGGCCCGTCCGGGCCGGACGGTGCCACGCCCCAGGTGACAGCGCCCGCCGCCGGCCCGGGTGCGGGCGAGGGGGTGGCCGGGGTCGGGGTCGGCGCGGGCGCGGCGAGGGTGACGGCGGGCGGCGGGTCCGCCGCCGCGGCGGGTGGGGCCGGGCCGGCCGGTACGGCGGCCAGCAAGGCGGCGGCGAGCGCGGTGGGCAGGCGCATGGGTGGTTCGGTCCGTTTCCGGGGGCGAGGGATGTCGGGGTCGGTGGCCGGGTCCGCGGGTCCGGTCGGCCGGCGGACCCGGCCGGGACGCGCCGGCGAGGCCGCCGGCGGTCCCGCCCGCCGGGGTACGGCCGGTGGCCCGTACCCCGGCGGGGCGGCTCAGATGGCGGTGAGGGTGAGGGTCGCGGTGTACGTACCGGGCGGGGTCTCCGTCGGCACGCTCAGCCGCAGGCCGGCGGAGAGTTCGGCGGTGCCGCGTCCGGCGCCGTCCGGCGCGGTCGCCAGCACGCTGCTGGCGCCGAGGCCGGTGCCGGTGGCGTACGGGGCGACCTCCGGGCCGGCGACCGCGCCCTGCCCGCTGCCCTGGCTGACCACCCGGGGCGTCCAGCCGAGGTGGCCGGCGTCGAAGGTGGTGCCGTCCGGGCCGGCGAAGTCGGCCGGGATCTGGCCGGAGACGCTCCAGCCCGGGGTGGCCGAACGGGTGTCGGTCACCTTGACCGGTCGCAGTTCGCCCTGGCTCTCCCACCGGTCGCCGGCGGCGTTGAGCCGGGCGGTCGGCAGCACGACGGACCGGTCGTCGGGGTCGACGCTGACCACCAGGGCGCCCTGCGTGGCGTCGATGGAGGCGGTGATGGTCTGCGCCGCCCCCGGCTGCTGCGGCTGGTCGGCCACCCGCAGCGTGACGGGGGGACTCGTGGCCACGACGCCGTGGCCGTGCCCGTAGAGCTTGACCACGTACTCGCAGGCGTTCAGTTCGCGGGTGGCGGTGAAGCGGTACGTCTCGCCGGCCTCGCCGGGGATGATGGCGAAGTCGGTGGCGCCGGGGCACCGGCTGAACCAGTGGTAGTGGTCCAGTTCGGACGGTGGGCTCTGGACGGCGCGCAGGGTGACGGTGTCGTTCGGCTGGTAGCTGTCGGCCAGGCCGCCGATGGTCAGCCCGTTCTCGGTTCCGCCGCCGGTCAGGTCGCCGACCACGAAGGAGTAGTCGACCGGGCCGGTGGTGAGGGCGGTGCCGTCGGCGAGCGTGGCGTCGGCCCGGAACTTCAGGGTGTATTCGCCGAGTGCGGTGAACGCCCAGCTCGCGTGGGCGTGGGTGCCCACCGGCACGTCGATCGCGTCGGGCAGGCCGTCGGAGCTGCGGAACCTGACCAGCGGGTCGCCGAAGGCGTTGACGCCGAAGAGCGTGACGGCGCCCGGCCCGGCCACGTCGACGAGGCTGAGCCGGACCTGGTTGCCGGCGAAGACGCCGGTGCCGAGTTCGGTGGTGTTCCAGCCCGGCCAGAGCAGGTCCGGGTCCTGGGTCTGCGGCAGCACCCAGACGTCGGTGCCGGGGGTGCCGAGGAAGGCGTACCGGGGGTCGTCCGGCACGGTGGTGGCCGCGCCGGGTGCCACCTGGAAGGTGACGTCGGCCGGGTCGCGCTCGACGGACGGCTCGACGGTGCCGTCGTGCACCTTGAGCTGGAGCTGTCCGCCGCTGTAGTGCACGTCGACGGCGTCGACGTGCCCGCGGGACAGCACGACGCGCTCGGCCGCCGCCGCGGGTTGCGCCGCCAGCAGGGTGCCGGCGACGAGTACGCCGCCGGCGATCAGGGACGCGAGGGTACGCGTCCGCGTGGTGTCGGTCATTCCTCCCCTTTCATCGCGCCCGGTGGTGGCCGCCGCGTGGACGGTCCACTCCGGACAGTTCGGGTGCCGCCTCGCGGTTCGGCCGGGACGGCGTGATGCCACGGCAGCGCCGGGCCGATCGGCCGGGCCGCCGCGAGGCGAAGCCAACCTATAATGACAATCGTTTTCAAATAAGTCGAGGGGGTATCCGGACCCGACCCGCCGGAACCGTCGGGGCAGTCGGCTCCCAGCAACGTCGGCTAGCCTCAGGGCGCGCGTGACGAAGCGGCCGGACCGGTAGCCCGGTCAAGGGTGAGGAGCCGACAGGTGCCCGGACGGCAGGCGAAAACCGGTCGGGGTGCCGGCGGCACCCTCGACCGGTGGCGCGGACTGCCCGCCGCGCTCGTCTTCGTCGCCCTCGTCTGGCTGCTCGACGTCGTCAGCCAGACGCACGCCGTGTTCATCGGCTTCCTGGCCCTGGCACCGCTGATCGCCGCCGCCGTCGAGGGCGGCCGGCGGACCGCCGTCGTGTCCGGGGTCGCCATGACGGTCGCGGTGCTCGCCGGGCTGCCCAGCGGCCTGTTCGGCAGCCTCGACCACCTGCTGAGGGTGGCCGTCGTCTTCTCCGTCGGGCTCGCCTCGATCTACGTCGCCCGCTCCCGCACCCAGCGCGAACACCGCCTGCGGCAGGTCAGCGAGATCGCCCAGGTGACCCAGCGGGCCGTCCTGCGGGTGCTGCCCGAGCAGGTCGGTGACCTGCGGGTGGCGGCCCGCTACCTGTCGGCGTACGAGACGGCCAAGGTCGGCGGCGACCTCTACGAGGTGGTGGTCACCCCGTACGGCGTACGGGCCATCATCGGTGACGCCTGCGGCAAGGGACTCCAGGCGGTGCTGACCGCGTCGACGGCGCTCGGCGCGTTCCGGCACGCCGCCTACGTGCACGAGGACCTCGCCGCCGTCGCCGTCGACCTGGACCTGGCCGTCGCCCGGGACCCGGCGGGCGGGGCGGCGCCGGTCGCCTTCGTCACCGCCGCCCTCGTCCAGTTCGGCACGACCGAACTCGAGGTGGTCAACTGCGGTCACCCCGCCCCGGTGCTGCGCTCCGGCGGGGACGACCTGGTCACGATCGAGCCGCCCGACCGCTACCCGCCCCTCGGCCTGCGCCGGGGCGCGCCGCCGCCGACCCCGGTGCGGCACGCCTGGCGCCCCGGCGACCGGTTGCTGCTCTACACCGACGGGCTGCTCGAGGCGCGCGACCGCGACGGCGGGTTCCTGGCCCTGTCCGAGATCTACGACTGCCTCGCCGAGTCGACCGGTGACGAGTGCGTCGACCGGATCGTCGCCCGCCTGCTGGCCCACACCCGGGGCCGGACCCGCGACGACGCGGCCCTGATGGTCCTCGACCGCACCCCAGGCCCGGCCCGTTGATCAAGGAGTAGTCGCCCGATCTTGCCTGTCCGTCGTTAGCGTGAAGCCATGAGCTACGACCAGGAACTGGTCATCGACGCCGACGCCCACCACCTCCTCGCGATGGTCGCCCGCCATCATGGACAGACGATGGAGAAGGCGCTCACGTCGATGATCGAAGCCGAGGCGGAACGGGTCGAACCCGGCCTGGTCGAGGACATGCGCCGTCCCGGCGCGGCGGTCAACCGGTTCTACGCGGCGATGAGCCGCCGGGTGCCGGTCACCTTCCTCGACTCCGAGCGCTGATCCCGCACACCGCACGCCACACCTCGCATACAACCCCATACCCACCATTCCGCCCGCCCGACGGCGGCCGGGGACGGCGGCCCCGACGCGTGAGCAGGGCCGTCTCGGGGACGGGTGGGTGGCACTCGCAGGTGGGGGCGGTACCGTGTCTGGCAGTTTTTCGCCGGCACCCACCCCCTCACCCCCGCCGGCCATGACCCGACGGGAGTCGACGTTGAGTGACCGGGTTCAGAACCGCCCCCGCTTCGAGCCGCCGGAAGGACGCACGCTGACCAAGCCGGAGAAGCGCGCCCTCGCCAAGGAGGCGAAGGCCAAGGCCGTCGCCGCGCAGAAGCGCCGGCAGGCGATCCTCGGCGGCGTCGCCGGGCTGGCCGTCATGGCCGTCATCGTCGGCGCGTTCTTCCTGCTGAGGCCCGGTGACGACGACACCGGCACGGCGAGCCTCCCCAGCCCGGGCGCGAGCGCGCCCGGGTCGCAGGCCGGCGACCCGCCGGCCGGTCCGCCGACCGAGGCGCCGTTCCCGCCGCTGCCCGAGGGCGCCGACCCGGCGCTGGGCACCAAGCCGACCGTGACCGCCGGCACCGGCGAGCTGACCGAGCTGAAGGTCACCCCGATCATCGAGGGCACCGGCCCGGCCGCGGCCAACGGCCAGACGATCACCGTCAACTACGTCGGCGTCTTCTACGGCTCCGGCGAGGAGTTCGACGCCTCCTGGAACAGCTCGCGGCCGTTCTCCTTCCAACTCGGCGCCGGCGGGGTCATCCCCGGCTGGGACCAGGGCCTGGTCGGTGTGAAGGTCGGCAGCCGGGTGCAGCTGGACCTGCCGACCGCGCTGGCGTACGGCGAGAACCCGCGCCAGGGCGCGCCGGAGGGCCCGCTGCGGTTCGTCGTCGACGTGCTCGGCGCGCAGCAGTAACCGCGGAACGCCGGATCCGCCGTGTTCGACCACTGGGTGATGGCCGTCGTCGTCGGCCCCTTCGCGGGCATGGTGGTGGTCCGGCTGCTCGCCGAGCGGCTGCGCCCCGGTGACGCGGCGGTGGTGTTCGCCTGGTCGGCGGTGATGCTGGCGGCGTCCAGCACGGTGAGCCTGTTCGTCTTCGCGCTGAAGGCCGCGGCCGAGCTTCCGGCGGTCGCGGCCCGCGGCAACTGGTCCCACGAGCGGGTGCTGCTCGACACCGCGCACGTGCCGTGGGCGTCGTGGCTGTCGCTGGCGCTGCTCGTCGCCGCGTTGCTGAATCTGGCGCGTACCCGCCGGTCGCAGCGGCGCGCGGTCCGGGCGGCGCGGCGGCACGCCGCGGCGCTGTCCGGCGACGGGCCGGGCGGGGTGGTGCTCCTGCCCGACGGTGCGGCGGACGCCTTCACGCTGCCCGGCCCCGACGGCCGGATCGTGGTGACGACCGGGATGCGCGAGGCGTTGACCGACGGGCAGTACGCGGCCCTGGTCGCCCACGAGCGGGCCCACCTCACCGGCCGGCACCACCAGCTGGTGATGCTGGCCTGGCTGGCCGCGGCCAGCCACCCGCTGCTCCGGCCGATGGCCCGGCACGTCGAATACCTGGTCGAGCGGTGGGCCGACGAGCGGGCGGCGGAGCAGACCGGCGACCGGCGGACGGTCGCGCAGGCGGTCGGGGTGGCGGCGCTGGCCGCCGGCCGGCGCGGCGGGCTGGCGCACGCCGGGGCCCTGCACGTCAGCGTGACGACCCGGCCCGGGGCGGTGCCGCGCCGGATGGCGGCGCTGCTGCGGCCGGCGGGGCCGGTACGGCACAGCTACCTGCTGTACGTACCGGCGATGGTCGCGGTCGCCTCGACGGTGTGGGCCGGCGAGGGCGTCTACGACCTGCACGAGTTGCTCGGGCTGGCGCGCGTGCGCTGACCGGCGGGCGAACGCTCTGCTAACTTCTACAAACCTGTAGAAGAAAGCGGGGTGGCGATGGAGCTGAACCGGCTGGAGCACTTCATCGCCGTCGCCGAGCAGCGCAGGTTCACCGCCGCCGCCCGGCGACTCCACCTCGCGTCGGTGCACGCCCTCGAACGGGAGCTGGGGACACCGCTGTTCGAGCGCGCCGGCACCCAGCTCTCCGACGCGGGACGGGCGCTGCTGCCGGAGGCCCACCGCGTCATCGCCGCCGCCCGCGCCGCCCGGCAGGCCGTCAGCGACGCCCGGGCCGGCCAGCGGCAGCCGGTCAACGTCGGCATCCCGCACGGCCTGCTGCCGCCCGACCTCTTCGCGACCCTGACCGCCTTCGGTGTCCAGCACCCCGGCGTCGACCTGCGGTTCGTCGGCGCGGGCGGGCGCGGCTGCGCCGACCAGGCCGACGGCCTGCGCGCCGGCCGGCTCGACGTGGCGTTCCTGGTCCGCGCCGCGGCCGGCGCCGGGCTGCGGATGCACGTCGTGGCGACCGAGCCGGTGCTGCTGGCCACCGCCGCGGACCACCGGCTGGGCGGGCGCGACACGGTCGACCCGACGGACCTGCGTGACGAGGGCTTCGTCGACTTCCCGGCCGGCTGGGGCGTACGTGCCGTGGTCGACGAGGTGTTCGCCACGGCCGGCGTCGGGCGTCGCCCGGTGGCCGAGATCGGCGACGCCGCCACCGCGCTGGACCTGGTCCGGCACCGGCTCGGCGTGACGCTGGTGCCGAGGTCGTGGGCGGCCCGGGCGACGGACCTGCGGTATGCCGAACTGGGGCCGCCACGGCCGGTGGTCGAGGTCGTGGTCGCGACCCCGGACAGCGCCGTGCCGACCGCCTCGACGGTGGCGCTGGTCGCCGCGGTGCTACGGGCCGCCGACGGGACGACCTGACCCCGCCCACGGCACCGGTGCGGGGAACGGGCGGGTGGCGGACCGGGGCGGGGATCCGGTCCGCCACCCGGAGCCGTCAGTTGCCGTGCCAGGTCCAGGTCACACCGTTCCCACCGCTCCCGGAGCCGGCGAGCGCCGGGGTGAGCGAGCCGGCGAAGAGTTGCTGGACGCGGTTCGCCTCGGCGGTGCTCGGCTGGGCGTTGGTGCACGACACGGGTGCGCTGCTGCCGGACATCAGGTCGGAGCAGAGGCCGGTGCGCCGGTCGGGCAGGCCCAGGATGTGTCCCCACTCGTGGGTGGCGATCCGGGTCCGGTCGTAGCCCTGGTTGACCGCCTGCCATCCCATCCAGATCCGGCCGGCGCCGAGCGAGGTGGTCTGGGCGCGGGGCCAGCCGGTGTCGACGTAGATGACCACGCTGGCCGGGGTGCCGGCCTGGAGGCGGATGTTGCTGACCCGGCTGTTCCAGATCTGCGCGGCCTGGGCGAAGTTGGTGGCGAAGACGCCGGCGCGGCTGGCGTCGTAGTAGATGGTGCGTACGGCGGCCGACATGTCGGCCGAGGCGGGCGCGGCGGTGACGGCCTGGATGCCGGCCACCGGCAGGAGCGCGGTCAGGACCGCGAGGGCGGCCTGCAGGAAACGTCGTCTGAACATGACGGACTCCTCGTGTTGGGGGTGGATCCGGCGCGCGCCATCGATCGACGCTAGCCAATATAGATGCCGGTCGGCGGGGTCGGCCGCATAGCATCTGCCCCATACCGGGCCGCGTAGGCTCCGGACATGCCGACCCTGACCCGCCACGAGGCGGCCGTCCGCGCCGACCGGCTACGCGTCGAGGCGTACCGGGTCGAACTGGATCTCGCGGCCGGACGCGACGCCGACCACTTCACCTCGACCACGACGGTGCGCTTCGCCTGCACCCGGCCCGGCGCGACCACGTTCGTCGAACTGCGGCCGGTGTCCGTGTCGCGGGTCGTCCTCAACGGGCGCACCCTCGACCCGGGCACCCTGATCGGCAACCGGCTGCCCCTGGACGACCTGCGCGCCGACAACGAACTGGTCGTGCGGGCCACGATGGCGTTCTCGTCGACCGGGGAGGGCGTACACCGGTTCACCGACCCCGACGACGGCGAGGTCTACGTCCACTGCCACGCCCCGCTCGACAGCGCGCAGCGCGTCTTCGCCTGCTTCGACCAGCCCGACCTGAAGGCGCCACTGACGCTGACGCTGACCACCCCGGCGAACTGGACCGCCCGGGCCAACGCCGCCGTCGACTCCACCGTGGACACCGCTGACGGCACCCGCCGATGGGAGTTCGGGGCCACCCCGCCGATCTCCACCTACCACTTCACGTTCGTCGCCGGCCCCTGGCACGTACGACGGGCCGAACACGACGGCATCCCGCTCGGCCTGCTCTGCCGCCGGTCGCTCGCCGCCGACCTCGACCGCGACGCCGACGAACTCTTCGCCGTCACCGGCGCCTTCCTCGACCGCTACCACGAACTCTTCGCGTCGCGGTATCCGTTCGCCAAGTACGACCAGGCGTTCGTGCCCGAACTGAACTCCGGCGCGGTCGAGAACCCCGGCTGCGTCACCTTCACCGAGGACCTGCTCTTCCGGTCGGCGGTCACCGACGCCGACCGCGAACTGCGTACCGTGATCGTCGCCCACGAGATGGCGCACATGTGGTTCGGCGACCTGGTCACGATGCGCTGGTGGGACGACATCTGGCTGAGCGAGTCGTTCGCCGAGTACATGGGCTGGCGGGTCACCGCCGAGGTCACCGCCTACCGCGACGCCTGGACCAGCTTCACCATCCGGCGCAAGAGCTGGGGGTACGTCACCGACCAGGGGCCGTCGACCCACCCGGTCGCCCCCGAGGGTGTCCCCGACACCGCGCACGCCCTGCTCAACTTCGACGGCATCTCGTACGCCAAGGGCGCCGCCGCGCTCCGCCAGCTCATCGCGCACCTCGGCGACGACACGTTCCTCGCCGGCGTCCGCGCCTACTTCACCGCGCACGCCTTCGCCAACGCGACCCTCGACGACCTGCTGGCCGCCCTCGGCGCCGCCGCCGGCCGGGACCTGACCGGGTGGGCCCGGCTGTGGCTGCGCCGCGCCCAGGTCAACACGCTACGGCCCGAGGTGGCCCTGGACGCCGACGGCCGCTACCGGTCGGTGACCGTGGTGCAGACCGCGCCGCCGGCGCACCCGACACTGCGCCCGCACCGCCTCGCCGTCGGCGTCTACGGCACCGGCGACGCCCCGGGCACCCTGCTGCGCCGGTACACCGTCGACCTCGACCCGACCGCCGACGGTGGTCGGACCCCGGTGCCGGGGCTCGCCGGCACCGAACCCGGACGGCTGCTGCTGCTCAACGACGGCGACCTGACGTACACGAAGGTCCGTCTCGACCCGGCGGACCTGGACCGGCTGGACACCCTGCTCGGCGCGCTCGACGACCCGCTGGCCCGCGCCGTGGTCTGGACCGCGGCGATCGACGCCGCCCGCGACGCCGAACTGTCCCCGGCCCGGTTCGTGGCGCTCGCCGCCGCCGGACTGCCCACCGAGACCGTGACCTCGGTCTTCGAGGAGGTGCTGCGCTTCGCCCGCGACTTCGCCGCCACCCGCTACCTGCCGGAGCCGGCACAGCCCGCCGCCCTGGCCACCCTCGCCGCCACCTGCCTGGAGACCCTCGACCACGCCGCACCCGGCAGCGGCCGGCAGCTCGCCGCCGCCCGCTGGCTGGCCGCGTGCGCCGGCCCGGCCGACACCGGCCGGCTCGCCGGCTGGCTGGCCGGCGACGGCGTACCCGAGGGCCTGGCCATCGACGTCGACCTGCGCTGGACACTGCTGTACCGGCTGGTCGCCCTCGGCGCCGCAGGCGAGACGGAGATCGCCGACGAGGTCCGGCGCGACCCGCAGGGCATCGAGCCCGCCGCCCGCTGCCGGGCCGCCGTCGCCACCGAACAGGCCAAGGAGCGGGCCTGGGCGGCGATCCGCGACGACGACACCCGGTCGGCCCACCTCGCCCTCGCCGCCGCCCAGGGCTTCTGGCACCCCGGCCAGGCCGGGCTGACCGCCCCGTACGTCGACCGTTACTTCGCCGACCTGCCCACGCTCGCCGGCCGGCGTACCCCGACCGCGATGGCCCGGATCGCCGCCACCGTCTATCCCAGGTACGCGGTGTCGGCGCGGACCGAGGAGGCGGCCGGGGCCCTGCTCGGCCGGGCCGACGTCGACCCGGTCCTGCGCCGCGTCGTCCTCGACGCGACCGACGAACTGCGCCGCGCCCGCGCCGCCCGGACCGTGGCCTGATCCCCGCCTACCGTCTGCGTTTGGCCCCGCTCGGCCGCCGCTTCACCCCGGTCCGGCGGCCACCGGCGCCGGTGCCGTTGGTAGCGCTGCCGCCGGTGGGCTTGCCGGTCGTGGGCTTGCCGGCCGTGGCGGCCGGGTGCCCGCGGCGGCGACGTTCGCCGAGGACCGCGGCGACGACTGTCGCCCCGGCGAATCCGGCGAAGGCGACGAGGGCCGCGACCTCGAAGACCCACGTCGTCTCCAGGTCGACGGCCAGGCGGGGCGCGAACACACCCAACGGATCGGTGATCACCTCCAGCGACGAGCCGGGCGGATACTCACCGGTCTCCTGCAGCTTGCCCGGCAGCGTGGTCCCGTCCGGTCCGCTCAGCGTGTAGCTGTAGAGACACCTGCCGGTGCGGGCGTTGTAGTGGCAGCTGGCGTCGCCGACCGTGGCGGTGACCGGATCCCCGACGGCCCGCATGTGCCACTCGGCGGGAACCGCGAACGCGGACCCCGCCAACACGATCGCGAAAACGAACGCCACCCAGCTCGGGCCGGTACGTCCCTCGCTCAACCAGTAGAGCGAGAACGGCAACGCGATGAACACGACGATCGGTACGGCCGCGACCAGCCACCAGACCGGGCTCGCCAGGGCCGACCCGACGCCGAGGACCAGCCAGGCGAGCACGGTGACGGCGAGCAGCCCCGCCACCCAGATTCTGGCCCGCCCGGGCTTGAGCAGCGTCTTCTCGGACTCGTTCATGGTCGACATCCTCGTACGTCCGGGCCGGTCGGCGACGGTCCGGCACGACCGGATGGCCCGTTCCCGGGACCTACCGCCGGCCCCGCCCCGCCGCTTCCGCCGGTCCGGTCCGGTCTGTTCCGCTCCCGCCGCCGGTCCGGGTCGGGTCGGTCCCGGGAACGTGCCAGAGCGGTGCCCCGGTTGATCCACCGGCATTACTTCGATGACAAGCTTCCGGTCATGCGAACGAAGCAGATCCTGACCGCCGCGATCGCGGCGCCGCTGCTCCTCCTCGGCCTCGCCGCGTGCAGCGCCAGCACCACCACGAAGAAGTGCAGCGGCAACACCTGCGAGGTCACGGTCAAGACGAAGAGCTCGGCCAAGACCAAGATCTTCAAGTACGACCTTCGGGTCAGCGAACTGAAGGACGACTCGGTGAAGGTGTCGTACCGGGGCGACTCGAAGACCCTCAAGGAGGGCGAGACCGCCACCGTCGGCCGGGTGACCGTCCTGGTCAAGGACGCCGACCCGGGCGAGGCCGAACTGACCGTCAGCCGCTGACCGACCGCGCCCCCGGCGCCGGCGACCCACCGCCGGCGCCCGGCCGTCTCCCCACCGCTCTACCTAGCCCGGCGCCGCTGTTTCCCCGGTGCGCCGCTGCTTCCCGGTGCCCGGCCGGCTCCCGGCGCGGGCCCGGGTGCCCGCCTCAGTTCCAGCCGTAGTCGCGGCGCAGCTCGGCGGCGACCAGGTCGAACCGCCGCCGGTCGAGGATCGCGCCCTCGCGGCGGATGCCGTCCTCGTCCACCTCGATCACCCGGTCCAGGCGTACCCAGCTCGGCCGCGACTCGCGGTCCCAGGCCCCCGGGCCGAGCCCGAACCAGTGCCGCTGCCCGTCCCGGTCGTCCTGGCTGGAAAGCATCAGCCCGAGCAGCGTGGCCCCCTTGCGGCCGACGACCAGCACCGGACGGTCCTTGCCCTGCCGGGGATCGTCCTCGTAGGGCACCCACGTCCACACGATTTCGCCCGGATCCGCCTGCCCGTCGAGCTGCGGCGCGTAGACGAGAAGCCGGCCGTCACGGACCTCCCCGGTCGGACGGTTGCGCGGCGGCGCGGGACGGGCGGCGGGGATCGTACGGCCGTTCGGCGTACGGCCGGGTGCCGGCGCCTCCCGCCGGGCGGGCGCGGGCGCCTCCCGCCGGCCGGTGAGCTTGCCGAGCTTGGCCGTGACGCCTTTCCACAGGCTGGTCATGGCGCAACCCTAGACGAACCCGATCACCGGCGGCCGCAGGCCGGGCCGTCCCCTCAGGACGATCACCCCCCCGCCCGCGTCGGTAGGGTTGGGGACGCCGGCCAGGCGGGTGGAGCCGGGTGCCGTCGTACGGCGGCCAACTCCGCGCGGGCCGCACCGTTGCCGGAGGAGCCGCCGCTGTGACCAGCACCTGGAACTCGTTCCACGTCCACCTGCACGGCGGGCCGGAACAGATGGACACGGTGCTGCGCGAACACCTCGGGCCGTACGCCACCCGGCTGCTGCGGGACGGCTTCGTCGAATCGTGGCACTTCGACCGGTCCTGGCAGGGCGGCCCGCACCTGCGCTGGCGGCTGGCCGGCGCCGACCCCGACACCGTCCGGCAGGTCCGCACCGACCTGGCCGCGAAGGTCGCCACGCTGCCGCCGCCACCGCGCGAGCTGGTACCGGAACACTGGTACGCCCGGTTCGGGTGGCCGGACGGTGTCGACCGTCTCGGCTGGCATCCGCACGGGACGGTCGTCGAGTCGCCGTACGCGACGGAGTCCGGGCCCGACGGCGGGCCGGGGGCGGGACCCGACAAGGATCCGGTGGGAGCTTTGTGGCCCGGCGGAGCCGCCGGGGCCGCGATGGCTGGTGCCGGGATGGCTGATGGTGAAGCGGCCGAGGTCGGGATGGGCGGCGTCGGAGCGGCCTGGGCCGGGGTGGCCGCGGTCGGGGCGGCCGGGCGACTGGCCGCCGAGTCGAGCGGGGCCGCGCTCGCCGTGCTCAGGCTGCCGGGCCGCCGGCGGCTGGCCGCCTGCCTGGACCTGCTGTTCGCGACGGTCGCCGCCGCCCGGCTCGGCGACACCGACGCGGTCGCCCTGCTGCGCGGTTACGCCAACGGCCGGGCGCTCGGCCCGGAGGCCGTCGGCACCGAACTGTCGACGGCACTCGACGCCGCCGAGGCCGACTTCCAGGACGATCCAGACCGGGTACGGCAGCGCCGGCTGGTCGTCGCCGCGTCGGTCGAGTCCCGCGAGACACCCCGTACGGCGGTCGCGCTCTGGGCGGACGCGGTCGCCGCGTACCTCGACGCGCCGCGCTCCCGGACGGTCGGGCCACCGGCCACCGTGCGATCGGTGCTCGCCACCCAGATCCACCTGCTGCACAACCGGATCGGGCTCGACGCGGCGGCCGAATGCCAGGTCGCATGGCTCGCCTCGTTCGCCTACCTGCCGGGGACCGGACCAGCCGGCTTCCACGATGGCGGACCGGACGGACCGGACCGGGTCCACCACGAGCGGGCGAAGTATGTCCGCTCCCGCTGGTCGGCGCAGTCCCCCAGGCACGGCCCCCACCCGCCGGCCGACGCCGTCGCGGCGGGTGGAGACGTCCCGCCGCCCGGGGACGTCGTACGACCGTCGGCCGCCGGGGACGTCATACGACCGTCGGCCGCCGGGGACGTCATACGACCGTCGGCCGCCGGGGACGTCATACGACCGCCGTCCGCCGGAGACGTCGTGCGACTGCCGGCGGTCGCGGCCGGAGTGCTCGCGGACGTGTCGCTCGCCGACGCGCTGCTGGCCCGGCGCAGTCACCGCCGGTTCGCGGTAGCACCACTGGCCGCCGACGACCTGTCCCGGTTGCTGCGTTACGCGGCCGGCGACACCACGCCGGACGGCGGCGCCCGGCCCCGGCTGGCCCATCCGACGGCGGGTGGCCGGCCGGCCGCCTCGCTGTCGGTGTGGCCACGCCGGGTCGACGGGATCGTGTCCGCGCTGTACGCGTACCGGCCGGCCGGACACACGCTGCACCGGCTCGCGCCCGGCCCCACCGACGGGCGGCTGCGGCGGATCGCCCCGCAGCTCGCCGCCCGGCCACGGCTGACCGCCCCGCCCGACGTCGGAGCCGGTGTCGGAGCCGATGTCGGCATCGACGTCGACGCGGTGCCGCTGTGGCTGTTCGTGACCTCCGATCTCGGCGGGCTACGGGCCAGGTTCGGGCAGCGTGCCTACCGGTACGCCGCGATGGAGGCCGGCCACCTCGCGCAGAACCTGCTGCTGACCACGACCGCGATGGGACTGTCGGCGCTGCCGCTGGGCGGCTTCTTCGACGACGACCTCAACCAGCTGCTGCTCCTCGACGGCGTACACGCCACCGCCTTCTACGCCCTCCCGATCGGCCACCCCGCCCCCTGAAGATCCCCGTGATCAGGGGCGTACTCCCCCGACACGCCGCCGACCCGCCCGATTTGGTCCCTGATCACGCGGATCTTGGAGGGCGGGTCGGGGGCAGGGACGTGGCACTTGAGGGCGGGGGCGGGGGCGGGGGTGGGTCAGGGGAGGCGGTAGGTCAGGTCCGGGGTCAGGTCGGCCACGTCCATCTGGGCCTTCTGCAGCGTGCCGGAGTGGTCCCAGTTGACTGACTGCCAGCGGGTGAACTGGTCGAGGACCCAGATGCCGGACTGGCGGCTGCCGTTTCCGGAGAGGCCGTTGCCGCCGAACGGCAGGTGCGCCTCGGCCCCGGAGGTGGTGTTGTTGACGCTGACCATGCCGGCACCGGTCCCGCGGCGAAACGCGAACGCCTCCCCCGCGTCGGCGGTGTAGATCGCCGCCGACAGGCCGTAGCCGGGCAGGTTGCCCAGCCGGATCGCCTCGTCCAGGTCCCGGTAGGTCGTCACGCCGACGACCGGGCCGAACGTCTCGTGGCGGAACAGGTCGTCGTCGGGGCGTACGCCGTCGACGATCGTCGGGTGGTAGAAGAGGCCGGCCGCCGGATCGCCGACGAACCCGGGCCGGGGCCGGTCGGCGGTGATGCGACCGGTGTGCGGCGAGCCGGAGACGGTGTGGTGCGGCTGGATCCAGCCGAGGTAGTCCTCGAAGCGGCGGGCGAACCGCTCGTCGATCAGCGGGCCGAACACCACGGCCGCGGTCGGGTCGCCGACCGGCGCCGCCGCGACCGCCGCGGTGAACCGGGCCAGGAACTCGGCGTGCCGCGACTCGTGCACGATCACCGTGCCCAGCGAGGTGCAGCGCTGGCCGGCGGTGCCGAAGCCGGAGAAGAGCGCGCCGCGTACGGCCAGGTCGAGGTCGGCGGACGGGGTGATCACCATCGGGTTCTTGCCGCCCAGTTCGAGGCACGGCGTCTGGAGGTGCCGGCCGCACAACCCGCCGATGCGGGCGCCGACCGCGCTGGAGCCGGTGAAGCCGACCTTGTCGACCAGTCCCTCGTCGAGGGCCGCGGACAGCCCGTCGAAGGTCGTCTCGCCGTCGGCGAAGACGACGTTGAGTACGCCGTCGGGCAGCCCGGCCCGCACGAACAGCTCGTAGAGGGCGAGCGAGGTGGCGGCGGCGTATTCGGCCGGCTTCCAGACCACGGTGTTGCCGGCGAGCAGGGCCGGCACGATGTACCAGGCCGGGACGGCGGCCGGGAAGTTGCCGGCGGTGATGACATTGACCACACCGACCGGGTTGCGGAAGGTGAAGAGTTGCTTGTCGGGCATCTCGGACGGGACGGTCTGCCCGTAGAGGCGCCGGCCCTCGCCGAGGAAGAAGTCACAGGTGTCGACGATCTCGCGGACCTCGCCCAGCGCCTCGGCGTACGGCTTGCCGATCTCGTGGGTGAGCAGGGCGGCGAGCGCTTCGGCGTTGGCCTCGACGAGCCGGCCGATGTGCCCCACGGCCCGACCGCGCACCGGGGCCGGAACGTCGGCCCAGGCGGCCTGGGCGTCCCGGGCGGCCCGGCAGGCGGCGAGGTAGGTGTCGGCGGTGCCGAGGATCACGTCCGCCACGACCTGACCGGTGTCGGCCGGGTCCACCGACCGGTACCGCCCGCCGGGGCCGGCCGGTTCACCCTGGCCGGCGGGTTTTCCGGCGATGCGGGAGGTGACGGTGACCGGCATGGGGAACTCCGTTCTTCGGGGGCGGGCGGTGCGGGCCGGCGGTGGGACGGGTGCCCCTGGCCGACCAGTGGGAAAGGTAGCCTTGGTTGGAAGTTCGTGGGGGATCATGTTTCTTTGGCCTTTCGGCACGCGGGAGCAGTTCGCCCACGGCCGGCGCAATTCAGCCTATGAACGGGAGCATGGTGGCGGGACGCGCGGAAACCCTCAGAAGCCTTCTTGAGCAGCGAATTCTCGTTCTCGACGGGGCGTGGGGGACGATGCTGCAGGGCGCCGCCCTGACCCCGGCGGACTACCGCGGTGACCGATTCGCCGATCACGGCCACGACCTGACCGGCGATCCCGACCTGCTGAACATCACCCGGCCGGACGTGATCCTCGACATCCACCGCCAATACCTGGCGGCCGGTGCCGACATCACCACCACCAACACGTTCACCGCGACCAGCATCGGCCAGGCCGACTACGGCATGGAAGCGGCCGTACGCGAGATGAACCTCGCCGGTGCGCGGCTGGCCCGGCAGGCCGCCGACGAGGCCGGCGGGAAGTTCGTCGCCGGCTCGGTCGGGCCGCTCAACGTCACCCTGTCGCTGTCGCCCAAGGTCGACGACCCGGCGTTCCGCGCGGTGACGTACGACCAGGTGAAGGCGGCGTACGCGGAGCAGATCGCGGCGCTGGCCGAGGGCGGCGTCGACGTACTGCTGATCGAGACGATCTTCGACACGCTCAACTGCAAGGCGGCGATCACGGCGGCCCGCGAGGTGGCCCCGGACCTGCCGCTGTGGATCTCGGTCACCATCGTCGACCTGAGCGGGCGCACCCTGTCCGGGCAGACCGTCGAGGCGTTCTGGGCGGCGGTCGCCCACGCCGAGCCGCTCTTCGTCGGGCTCAACTGCTCGCTCGGCGCGAGCGAGATGCGCCCGCACATGGAGGCGATGGCGAACATCGCCGGCACCTACACCGCCTGCTACCCCAACGCGGGGCTGCCGAACGCGTTCGGCGGCTACGACGAGCAGCCGCACGACACGGCCCGGCTGCTCGGCGAGTTCGCCGAGGCCGGTTTCGTCAATGTGGTCGGCGGCTGCTGCGGCACCACGCCGGCGCACATCGCGCGGATCGCCGAGAAGGTCGCCACGCTGGCGCCCCGCCCGGCGGTCACCCGGCCGCCCGCCTCGCGGTTCAGCGGGCTCGAGCCGTTCGATATCACCGCCGACACCGGGTTCGTGATGATCGGCGAGCGGACCAACGTCACCGGCTCGGCCCGGTTCCGCCGGCTGATCGAGGCCGACGACCACCAGGGCGCCGTCGACGTCGCACTGGAGCAGGTACGCGGCGGCGCGAACCTGCTCGACGTGAACATGGACGCCGACCTGCTCGACGGCGAGCAGGCCATGACGACGTTCCTCAACCTGATCGCGACCGAGCCCGAGGTGGCCCGGATCCCGGTCATGATCGACAGCTCGCGGTGGAGCGTGCTGGAGGCCGGGCTCAAGTGCGTGCAGGGCAAGGCCGTGGTCAACTCGATCAGTCTCAAGGAGGGCGAGGAGCAGTTCCTCGAGCAGGCCCGGCGGATCCGTGACTACGGTGCCGGCGCGGTCGTGATGGCCTTCGACGAGCAGGGTCAGGCCGACACGGTCGAGCGTAAGGTGGCGATCTGCGCCCGGGCCTACGACCTGCTGACGCAGAAGGCGGGCTTCGCGCCCGAGGACATCATCTTCGACCCGAACGTGCTCGCGGTCGCCACCGGCATCGAGGAGCACAACGGCTACGCCAAGGCGTTCATCGAGGCGCTCCCGCTGATCAAGGAACGCTGCCCGGGGGCGCGGACCAGCGGCGGCATCTCCAACCTGTCGTTCTCGTTCCGGGGCAACGACGTCGTACGCGAGGCGATGCACTCCGCGTTCCTGCTGCACGCCATCCGGGCCGGCCTGGACATGGGCATCGTCAACGCCGGCCAGCTCGTCGTCTACGAGGACATCCCGGCCGACCTGCTCGAACTCGTCGAAGACGTGATCTTCGACCGGCGGCCGGACGCCACCGACCGCCTCGTCTCGTTCGCCGAGACGGTCAAGGGGGCCGGCACGAAGCGCGCCGTCGACCTCTCCTGGCGCGAGGCGCCGGTCGAGAAGCGGCTGGCCCACGCGCTGGTGCACGGCATCGTCGACTTCATCGAGGAGGACACCGAGCAGGCCCGGCTGGAGGCGGCCCGACCGCTCGACGTCATCGAGGGCCCGCTGATGGACGGCATGAAGGTCGTCGGCGACCTCTTCGGCGCCGGCAAGATGTTCCTCCCCCAGGTGGTCAAGAGCGCGCGGGTGATGAAGCGCTCGGTGGCCTACCTGGAGCCGTACATGGAGGAGGAGAAGCAGGCCGCGATCCGGGAGAACCGGGTCGGCGGCAGCCGGGCCCAGGGCAAGGTCGTGATGGCGACCGTCAAGGGCGACGTGCACGACATCGGCAAGAACATCGTCGGCGTGGTGCTCGGCTGCAACAACTACGAGGTCATCGACCTCGGCGTGATGGTCCCCGCCACCAAGATCCTCGACACCGCGGTCGCCGAGCGCGCCGACGCGATCGGCCTGTCCGGCCTGATCACCCCGTCGCTCGACGAGATGGTCAACGTCGCCAAGGAGATGGACCGGCGGGGCATCCGGCTGCCGCTGCTGATCGGCGGGGCGACCACGTCGAAGCAGCACACCGCCGTACGCATCGCCCCGGCGTACACCGGTTCGACGGTGCACGTGCTCGACGCGTCCCGGGTCGTCGGTGTCGTCTCCGACCTGCTCGACCCGGTCCGGTCCGACAGGCTCGACACGGCCAACCGCGAGGAGCAGGAGCGGCTGCGCGAGCAGCACGCGGCCAAGGAGAAGCGGCCGCTGCTGTCGCTGGCCGAGGCCCGCGCCAACCGGGTACGCCTCGACTTCGCCGACCTGCCGACCCCGCCGTTCACCGGCACCCGTACGGTCGAGCCGGCGCTGGCCGAGGTGCGCGCGCTGATCGACTGGCAGTTCTTCTTCACCGCCTGGGAGCTGAAGGGCAAGTTCCCGGCGATCCTCGACGAGCCGGCCGCCCGCGAACTCTACGACGACGCGATCGCCATGCTCGACGAGATCATGGCCGGCGACCTGCTGCGGGTCCGTGGCGTCTACGGCTTCTGGCCGGCACACGCCGAGGGCGACGACATCGTGCTCGCCGACGGCACCCGGTTCCCGCAGCTGCGCCAGCAGGCGCTGTGGGAGGGCGGCCGTCCCAACCGCAGCCTCGCCGACTTCGTCGCCCCGGCGGACGGCGGTGACCACGTCGGCGCGTTCGCCGTCTCGGTGCACGGCGCCGACGAGCTGGCCGCCGGCCACGAGGCCGAGCACGACGACTACCGGGCGATCATGGTCAAGGCGATCGCCGACCGGCTCGCCGAGGCCGCCGCCGAATACGTGCACCTCGCCGCCCGGCGCGGCTGGTACGAGCCGGACGCGAACCCGTCGCTCGCGGACCTGCACGCCGAGCGGTTCCGGGGCATCCGGCCCGCGTTCGGCTACCCGGCCTGCCCCGACCACACCGAGAAGGACAAGCTCTTCAAGATCCTCGACGCGACGAGCATCGGCATGGGCCTGACCGAGTCCTACGCGATGACGCCGGCCGCCAGCGTCAGCGGCCTGCTGTTCGCGCACCCAGAGTCGCGGTACTTCGCCATCGGGCGGATCAACCGCGACCAGGTCGAGGAGTACGCCGCCCGCAAGGGCGTCGGCGTCGCCGAGATGGAACGCTGGCTACGCCCCAACCTCTCCTACGACCCGTCCTGACGATCACTCCGGCATGATCGTCTGCTGTTCAGACAGTCGACACGCCGACCCGCCGACACCTGAGCAGCAGACGATCATCTCGGCAAACGAGCAGGCGCTTGGCACCATGGCGCGGGCCGCCCGCGGCCCGGGGGCACCTGTGATCATCAGCTGCCCAGCAGCTCGACACGCCGTGTAACAACGGCGGAACAGCTAACGATCACCACTCACGCCAGAAGCACTGACCGGCTGTCGGCGGTGCCGAAGTCGGTGTCTGGCGTCAGCGGCCCTGTCACTCGACTTCGCCGCAGAACGACCGGGTGACGGCGATCAGGCTGTCGGCGCAGGCGACCGTGTCGGCGAGGCTGACCCACTCGACCTCGGCGTGCGCGCCGTCCCCGCCCGGTCCGAACAGGACGGTCGGGATGCCGGCGGCGGCCAGGAACCCGGAGTCGGCCCAGTAGCTCATCCCGGTCACCTCGGGCGTCCGCCCGGTCACCCGCGCGACGGCCGCCCCCAGTGCGGTGACGATCGGGGCTGACGGGTCGGTCTCGAACGGGTCGCGGGCCAGCGTCGTACGGCTGGTGACGACCAGGTCCGGGTCGGCGGCCCGGCACCGGTCGAGCAGTTCGGCGAGGTCGCGTTCGACGTCGGCGACGGTTTCGCCGGGCAGCGTACGGCGCTCGACGGTGATCAGGCAGCGGTCCGGGATCGTCGACTCCTCCCGCCCGCCCTCGATCAGCGAGCCGTGCAGGTTGCCGCTGCCGAGCAGCGGGTGAACGGTTCGCCGCAGGCGGGTGTCGAGTTCGGCGAGGGCGACGAGCACCGGCCCGGCCTTGAGGATCGCGTCGACGCCGAGGTGCGGGCGGGAGCCGTGCGCGGCCCGCCCGGTCACCTCGATCTCGCTCCAGACGAAGCCGCGGTGGCCGACCGCGACCGCCATCTCGGTCGGTTCGGTGACGATCGCCGCGTCGACGTCCAGCCCGCCGGCGGCGAGCACGTCCTGCACGCCCCGGCTGGCGTGTTCCTCGTCGGCGACGGCCGCGACGACGACCTCACCAGCCAGCCCGTCCCGGGCCGCCTGCCGGGCGGCGATCAGCGCCGCGGCCAGCCCGGCCTTCATGTCGTAGGCGCCCCGCGCGTAGAGCCGGTCGCCGTCGACCCGCGGGGTCAACGGGTCGGTCATCGTGCCGTGCCCGACGGTGTCGAGGTGTCCGCAGAGCAGCAGCGTGCGCCCGCCTCCCCCACCGCCGCCGCGCACGATCACGCTGGGCCGCGTCGGGTCCGGGGCGACGATCCGCGCGGACAGGCCGTTGTCGCGGGCCCACCGTTCGACGTACCCGGCGATGGTCCGCTCCCCGGCGGCCCCCGGCACCAGCGAGGGGTTCGCCGAGTCGATCGCGACGAGTTCGCGCAGCAAGGTGACAACGTCGGCGGTCACGCCGGCCTCCGAGCGACAACGTCGGCGGTCACGCCGACCACCCAGCGACAACCTCGGCGGTCACGCCGGACGCCCGGCGGCGCCGTCGGTGCTGAGCAGGACGACCGTGGACGCCCGGTTGAGGCCGAGGTCGGTGTGGTGCCGCATCGCGCGCAGCCCGGCGAGCGGCGCCGCGCCGCTCGGCCCGGCCGGCACGCCGAGCGCGGCCAGGTCGGCCCGCGCCCGCACGGCCTCGTTGTCACTCACGGTGGTCGCGGCGTCCAGCCCGTCCCGCAGGTACGGCCACGCGAGGCTGGACGGCACACCGCAGTTGAGCCCGGCAAGCACGGTCGTTCCCGTGGGCACCTCGGTCAGCGCGCCGGCCCGCAGGCTGGCGGTGACGCAGCCGGCGACGGCCGGTTCGACGCCGAGCAGGGCCGCCGGGCGGCCCCGCCCGTCGCGGTGGTGCACGACGGCGGCCTGGGCCAGCGAGCCGACGCCGACGGGTACGCCGACGAGCGCCGCGGGTGCCGCGCCGGCCGCCGCCAACTGTTCGTCGACCTCGTGGAACAGGGTCGAGTAGCCTTCGACGATCCAGGCCGGAACCTGCTCGTAGCCGGGCCACGCGGTGTCCTGGATCAGCAGCCGGGACGGATCGCCGGTCGCGTACGCCGCCGCCCGGCGTACCGTCTCGTCGTAGCCGTCGGGGACGGTGGTCACGGTCGCGCCCTCGGACCGGATGGCCGCCGCCGACGCGGCGCCGATGGTCTGCGGTACGAAGATGTGGGCCGGCCGGCGCAGCATCCGGGCCACCCGGGCGACCGCCCGTCCGTGGTTACCCTCGGTGGCGGCGACGAGCGTGATCTGCCCGCCGTCCGCGCGGTCCGCGCGGTCCGCCAACGCCTGCCGGATCGCCCACGAGGCGCCGAGGATCTTGAACGCGGGCAGCCCGAACCGGTCGGACTCGTCCTTGACGAAGAGCCGGCCGACGCCGACCTCGGCGGCCAGGGCCGGCAGTTCGACCAGCGGCGTCGGCCGGTAGCCGTCGAGGGCCCGGTGGAACCGGGGTACGTCGGCCGGCGCCGGACGGCACCGCCAGGCCCGCGCCCCGGGTCGCAGATACGAGTCGGTGGCAGCAGCGGTCAGCATGGTTCCAGCCTCCGCGCCGAGCCGTACGTCAGTCCAGCGGATGTTTCCGAACGAAACCCGTCAGTTCCGCTTACGGTTTACGGATGCTGGACGTACACCGGCTGCGGCTGCTGCGCGAACTCGCGATGCGCGGCACGATCGCCGCCGTCGCCGAGGCCCTCTCCTACAGCCCGTCGGCCGTGTCGCAACAACTCTCGGTCCTCGAACGCGAGGTCGGCACCCCGCTGCTCGAACGCGTCGGCCGGGGTGTCCGTCTCACCGCCCCCGCCCAGGTGCTCGTCGGTCACGCCGACGCGATCCTGGCCCGACTCGAACGTGCCGAGGCCGACGTCGCCGCCAGCCTGACCGAGGTCACCGGGACGCTGCGGGTCGCCGCCTTCCAGAGCGCGGCACTCACCCTGGTCCCCCGCGCGCTGACCCGGCTGCGCGCCCGGCATCCGGCGCTGCGGATCGAGGTCACCGGCATGGAACCCGAGATCGCGCTGCCGGCCCTGCTGGCCCGCGACCTCGACCTCGTGGTCGCCGAGGACTATCCGGACCGGCCGGCGCCCCGGCCGCCGGAGTTGCAGCAGGAGGATCTGTGCCGCGACGAGATGCTGCTCGTCCTGCCGGCCGGCACCCGGATCACCCGGCTCGCCGACCTGGCGCGACACCCGTGGGTGATGGAATCGGTCGGTACGGTCGCCCGGAGCTGGTCGACGGCGCTGTGCCGGGCCGCCGGGTTCGAGCCCGACGTGGCGCACACCAGCACCGACCTGCTCGTGCAGGCCGCCCTGGTGCGCGCCGGTCAGGCCGCGGCGTTCCTTCCGGCGCTGGTGCCGGCCGAGTTCACCCCGGACGTCGTACGGCTGCCGATCCCCGACGCCCGCCAGCACCGCCGGATCTTCACCGCCGTACGCGCCGGGAGTGACGGTCACCCGGCGGTGACCGCCACCCGGCGGGCGCTGCACGATGCGGCACCGCCCACCAACGGCTCATCGTTCAGGCCGTAAGCCAGGTCACCAGAGCATGTGGACGAGAACATCGATCTCGCCCCACGCCCGCTGCGCGGCCTGCACGTGGTCGAGTTCACCAATCCACCGATCGCTGCCGGACCAGGCCCGGCCGACGGCGAAGCCGCCGGTGGCCGACCACTCGCCGGTGTAGTGCGCCTGCGCCAGGGTGCCGCCGAAATCCGGTGGCCCGTTGACGTAGATCTTGATGAGTCCGTGGTACGGCTCGTAGATGCCGACCAGGCTGACCCACTCGCCGACGTTGACGAAGTCGGTCGTGCAGGCGGCCGCTTGCGACGCCGTCGCGGAGTCGGTCGCGGCGAGCGTGAAGCACCAGGCGGGGTCGGGCTGGTTGTCCCCGTCGACATCGACGTCGTCGCGGTAGCCGAGCCGGAACATCGACGCCTGATCGCCGTCCTGGGAGATCGCCGTCCGCGACTGTCCGAGGTCGGTTAGCCGGGCCCAGGCGGCAACGGTGAACCCGGCCGGGGCGGCGGTGTCGAGCACCGGCGCCGACGTGGAGAGGTCGTCGGTGCCGGCCAGGGTGACCGCGCTGGCTCCGACCCGTCCCGGAGCGGCCCACGAGACGCCGGGGCCGGTGAAGGTCAGCGGGTGGCCGGCGGGATCGGACTCTGCGACGGTCCCCGCCCCGGCGTCCATGTTCCAGCTCCACGCACCGATGCTCGGGTTGACCAGGAAGCGGTAGACCGTCGTATCGGAGCCCACCCACGCCGAGTTGTAGGACTGCACGGACAGGACGTTGAGGCCGTCCCGGATCGGGGTGATCGACACCTCGCTCGTGGTCTCGACGTACTCCCGGACGGACAGGTCGTCCCAGTACACGGTCTTGCCGGAGCCGACGTCGAACCCGTTGTAGAGCCGGAAGAAGGCGTCGGTGGCGGTGGGCGGAACGTCCATGATGACCGAGAGCCGTTGCCAGGTGTCGGTCCTCGACGCCCGCGACGAATGCACCGCGGTGTACGTCGGGCCGGCCTTGTAGAAGGCGACGAGGCGCAGGCCCCGCTCCCGGCCGATCGTCCCGGTGGGCGCCAGGCCGGTCGCCGCCGGCACGTAGATCCACGCCGAGATCTCGTACCGCTTCCCGGGCTGCATGCCGGACCGCAGCCCGCCGCGGTCGCCGTCGACGGTGGCGAACGTGTCGCCGATCGCGCCGCTGGCACCGCCGCCCGCCGCGATCGGGGTGACCGCCAGCGAGTCGTCGGAGTCGTGGCCAAGCGTGGTGACCCGGGTCCGGGTCGCGTTCACCGCCCCGTAGCCGGTCACGTCGGTCGAGACCTGGCGCTGGTCGGCGGGCAACTGCTCGGCCCGCGGCTCGCCGGCGGTCGCCCACACCGCGTTGCCGCCGTTGAGCTGGTAGACGTAGCGCACCACGTCGGGCGAGCCGTTGGCGCCGAACGTGAAGGTGCCCGGCTGGCCGACCCCGCCGTTCCAGGTGCCGGCCGACATCGGGACGTACGGGTCCCCCGACACCGTCGGCGGCGGCGGGCCGGCGGTCGTCGCGGAGATCGGGGCCGAGGACGCGGGAGCCGGGCCGACCGCCACCAGGGCGACGGCGACGACGGAGGCGGTGATCAGGCGCGGCAGCCGGCCGGCGAACCGCGCGGGGTGGGGGCGGTATCGAGATCTTGAGAGCACGTCCAAACAGTAGAGATCCACACTCACCGCGCACAACCGTTTACGCGGAGCACCGAAGCTCCGCCGTCGTCACCTGCGGGCGGGTACGACGCTGGCGTTGACCGGCCGGCCCCGCCCCCGGTAGGCGCGCATCTTGGCGCGGCTGCCGCAGATGCTCATCGTGCACCAGCGGCTGCGCCCCGCCGGGCTGTGGTCGTAGTAGACCCATCGACAGTCGTGGGCGCCGCAGGCCTTCAGGCGGGGCCAGGTGCGGTCGGCGGCGGCGGCGAGGATCCGGGCCGCGAGTGCGGCGGTGAGGGCGGACAGACCGGTGAGCCCGGGGCGTGGCAGGGCACGGGCCTGCCCGCCTGCGTCGACCGAGAGCACGAGCGGCGCCCCGTCCAGCATCGCGTCGAGGACGGCGAGGCTGGCCGCCGGGATCTCGACGCCGGTGTGCGCCTCGCACACGTCGCGTAGCACCTCGCGGAGCCGGCGGGCCTCGGCGATGTCGGTCTCGTCGAACCACACGTCGGTGAGCCCGTGGGCGGCGCAGAGGGCGGTGAGGTCGTCGGGGCCGCCCAGGCCGTCGTGTCCACCGGCGAGGTCGGCGGTGTTGGCGAAATCCTGCACGAGCGTGAGCGCGCCGGGTGCCGGTGCGCGGTCGCCTGGCTGCGTCATGACTACACGTTACCGCTGTGGCATCATCATGCGGTAACCGTTACTGGAAGGGAACCCCCAAGTGGTAACGAAGACCGGCCTTCTGCGCCGCAACCAGGACTTCCGGCGGTTCTGGTTCGGCCACACCGCGTCGGTCGCCGGCACGCACGTCACGGCGGTGGCGCTGCCGCTGCTGGCGACGCTGACCCTCGACGCGGGCGCGGCCGGGGTCGCCGCCATCGCCACCGCCACGTTCCTGCCCAACCTGCTGCTGTCGCTGTTCGTCGGCCACTGGCTGGAGCGGCGCCGGCGCCGGCAGGTCATGGTGGTGACCGACATCGTGCGGGCGGTCGCGCTGGCCGCCGTACCGGTGGCCTATGTGGTCGACCTGCTCTCGATTCCGTTGCTGGTCGTGGTGGCGTTCGTCGTCGGGGCCGCCAGCGTGGTCTTCGAACTGGCGAGCTTCGCATACGTCCCGACGCTGGTCGAGGAGGACGACCTGCCGGCGGCGAACCAGGCGACGCAGGGGTCGACGACGGCGGCGCAGGTGGCCGGGCCGGGACTGGCCGGCGGGCTGGCCCAGCTCGTCGGTCCGGCGATGGCGGTGGCGCTGGACGCGGTCAGCTACGTGCTGAGCGCCTTCGGTGTGGCCGGGGCGCGCCGTCCCGAACCCCCGCCACCGCCGGTGGCGGGCCGGCCCGGACTGCTGGAGGGGCTGCGGGCCGTCGCGGTCAACCCGTTCCTGCGGGCGCTGGCCGCGTACGCGACCGTCTACAACGGGGCGTTCCAGATCCTGACGGTCAACCTCGTCGTCTTCGCCGTCACCGATCGGGGCCTCAACGCCGGCATGTTCGGGCTGGCTCTGTCCGCCGCGGGTGTCGGCGCGTTCATCGGCACGATGCTGGCACTGCGGCTGACCGGCCGGATCGGCTACGGGCGCGGATTCATCGTGGGGATGCTCCTGTCCTGCGGGTTCCCGCTGGTGATCGCGGTGCTGCCGGGCACCGGCACGGGGCTCGCCGTCGGGCTGGCCGCCGTGCAACTGGTCAGCGGGATCGGGCTCGGCATCGCCAACGTCCTGTCGGTCACCCTGCGCCAGATCGTGGTGCCGCGCGGCTCGCTGGCCCGCACCAACGCCGGCTACCGGCTGCTGATCTACGGCATCCTGCCGCTGGGCAGTGCGGCCGGCGGGTTCGTCGGCCAGGCCGCCGGCAGCCGGGCGGGCGTGGCCGTGGGCGCGGTCGGGCTGGCCCTGTCCGGCCTGCCGATGCTCACCCGCCGGATGCGGACGCTCAAGAGCCCGCACGACGTCCGGCCGCCCGCCCCGCCTACCGCGGCGCCGGTTTCCGAAGGTGTGACAGCTTGAACTCGCCGCCTACGGTGCGGGGATGGCCCTTCCGTCCACGCCTGACAAGATCGCCAAGACCCGCACGGTCAGCGCCGACGCGATCCTGCGCAACCAGGTCGACCTGCGCGGATATCCGTTCCGGCACGTGTCGGTGGTCGCCCGCTACGGTTTCTCGGGCGGGACGTCCCCGGTCACGGAAGTGCTCATGGCGGTCGAGGTGTTGCAGCAGGCCGGCTGGGAGTTGGTCAACGTGTCGGAGTTCAGCAACGGCCGCTTCGTGCACGGCATCGTGCGCCGGCGCTGACGCGCCCGGGTGGGCCGGGTCGACGTCGGACCGCTCCCGCGCCCGGGGTCGTACCGGCACCGGAGCGGCACCGGCGTCAGGCCGGGACCCGGCAGACGATCTCGCCGTGCGGCACGGCGAACCAGCCGTCGGCGGCCTCGACCCACTCCCGCCAGCCGGCCGCGATGCGCCGCAGGTCGTCGTCGGTGGCGCCGAGCACCCGGAGTTGGCGGGCCAGGTCAGACCGGGTGACCCGCTCGGCCCAGTTTCCACCCCACCACCGGCGGTCGTCGGGTTCGGCGAAGCACCAGACGCCGGCGGTGGCGGTCACGTCGGTGAATCCGGCCGCCCTGGCCCAGGACAGCAGCCGCCGGCCGGCGTCCGGCTCGGCGCCGTTGGCGCGGGCCGCCCGCCGGTAGAGGTCGAGCCATTCGTCGAGTTCCGGCACCTGCGGAAACCAGGCGAACGCGGCGTAGTCGGCGTCGCGGGCGGCGACCACGCCGCCGGGTCTGGTCACCCGGCGCATCTCGGCGAGCGCCCGGACCGGGTCGGCGACGTGTTGCAGGACCTGGTGGGCGTGCACGACGTCGAAGCTGCCGTCGGGAAAGTGCAGCTCGTGTACGTCGGCGACGGCGAAGTCGATGTTCCGCTGGCCGCGGGCGCCCGCCTCGTCGCGGGCCAGGCCGAGCGCGGCGGCGGTGATCTCGACGGCGGTGACCCGGCCCGGGGTGACCCGGGCGGCGAGGTCGGCGGTGATCGTGCCGGGCCCACATCCGACGTCGAGGACCGACATGCCGGAGACGAGGTGGGGCAGCAGGTAGGCGGCGGAGTTGTCGGCGGTTCGCCACCGGTGCACGCGCAGCACCGACTCGTGGTGGCCGTGGGTGTAGATCGTCATGGCGCCCGCCTCTCCTCGTCGAGGCGTCGACACTATCCCCCGCTCCCACTTCTCGGGACAGCCATCTCACATCATGGTTCATCCGAGGGCGCCGGAACGACCTTGAAAGGAGCAGGGAAATTGCTGGTCGCCGGTGGGCAGAAGACATGGTTCCCGCATTCCGGAACACGAAGGCCCTCCACCGGTGGCCACCTTCCGACAGATCCGCTTCCAGCCCGGAAACGGTGTGCCGATGGTCGACTTCATCGCCCCGGCACCGCACCCGATCGGCGCTTTATCGGCTCCATGATCGGCGACTATTCCGGGGCACGCTTCCGCCCGCACCGTCGACCGGCGGTCACGGTTCCCGGCACCTCCGGCGCGGATGGCCGGTGGGCCGCGATGCCTTGCGCCGTATGGCCGTCGGGCCGCGTCGGTCGGCCTCGGGACGTACCGGTGTCACGAAGGGACGGGGGTCGGCGTAATATCAGCGGACGTACTTTTTGCGCAGTCGGGCAACCATTATTCAACCTTTACGTCTTACAATAGCGCCATGGCCACCCGCCGACCTCGGTCCTCATCTTCAACAATGCCAACCGGGCCGCAACGATCCGGTCCATCAGCAGCGAAACTGCCTGTCTCACGAATTCGTCCGGCTTATGTTCAAGTGGCTGACCAACTGCGCGAGGCGATCGTCACCGGTTCACTGCGGCCGGGTGACCGGCTGCCCATCGAGCCGGAACTGTCGACGATCTTCGGGGTCAGCCGGAGCACGATCCGCGAGGCCCTGCGCCTCCTGTCGTCCCAGGATCTGGTGAGCACCAGCCGCGGGATCAACGGCGGCACCTTCGTGATGGCGGCCGACCCCGCCAAGCTGCGCGAATACCTCACCACCCGGCTCGGCCTGCTCAGCGGCGCCCAGGTGATCTCCGTACGCGAACTGCTCGAGGCACGCGAGATGTTCGAGGTGCCGGCGGCCCGACTGGCCGCCCGGCTGCGTAGCGAAGACGAACTGGACGAGCTGACCGCCTGCGTCACGGAGGAGAGCGCCCTCGCCGAGCGCGGCGGCGACTTCGAGCCGCACCGCGCGTTCCACTCGCTGGTGCTCAAGGCGGCGAGGAACCAACTGCTGCCGCTCACCGTCGAGCCGATCTTCCAGGTGCTGCGCACGCGGTTCCTGCGCCCGCCGGCCCCGGCCCAGTTCTGGCGCGAGACCGCCCACGACCACGCGCAGATCCTGCGACACATCCGCTCCGGTGACGAGGAGGGCGCCGCCGTCGCCATGCGGCAACACCTGGACCGCCTCGCCCGCACCTACGTCGACCTGCACGTCGAGCCGGCGGTCGATCCACTCACCGCGTTGTCGTCCCGCCCGGCCGGCGGTCGCCCGTTCAGCTGACCGGCCCGACGACCGGCCGGGCCGACCACCGGCCGGCCCGGCCGAGAAACAGACCGGCCGGCGAACAGACCGGCCGGCGAACACCCGGCCGGCCGAAGACCGGTCGACGGCGGTCCGGCCCGGCCGTCGGCCGGGCCGGTTCCGTCCGCCGTCAGCCGCTCACGGCAGGGAGCGCGGCCGGCGGGCGAAGTACACGGTCGCCGGGGGCAGGTTCGCCCACACGGTGCGGCCGCTGACCACCTCCTCGAAGCCGGCCCGCAGCCCGTGCAGCAGCCGGCGGGCGGGCGGCGCCCAGCGGGTCCAGGTGTACGCGAACTGGGTCAGGACGCCCTGGGTGGTCAGCACCGAGGCGAGGGTGTGCACCAGCGGTGGGCCGTCGCTGTCCGCCTCGTAGGCGAACCAGGGCAGGCCGCTGACGATGACGTCGGCCCGGTCGATGCCGTACCCGGCGAGGATCTGCGGCAGGTCGCCGGCTCTGCCGCGGGCGACCTCCACCCCGGGGAACCGGGCGGCGAGGTGGTCGGCCATGGTCGGGTTGAGCTCGACGGCCAACTGTCGCCCGCGTCCGGCGAGCCGCTGTTCGATCGCCCGGGTGAACGCGCCGGTGCCGGGTCCCAGCTCGACCACCACCGGCTCGCCCCGCTCGGGGATCGGCAGGGCCATCTGGTCGGCGAGTGCCGTACCGCTCGGGGCGACCGCGGCGGTCCGGGTCGGCGCCCGGAGGAACTCGCGCAGGAACAGCGAGCCGTCGGTCTTCGTACTGGTCATGAAACTCCTGTCGGGCCTGCGGCCGGGGGTGGCCGAGGATTACTTCGTTACCGGCTGCGCCGGCCGGCGTGTCGCGCCGGCCGGGTCGGCCACCCGGCATCCGTGCCGGCATGCGGGGTGTCGGGGGTGGTGCCGGATGCGGCCCGGGACCGGCCGGCGGCTGGTTTCGTGGCCGGGGTCCGGATCCGCGCGACTGGCGGGGGGCGCTCCGGACAGGCGGTCACCGGGTTCGGTGGCCGCCTGGCCGGGCTTCAGACTGTGGTCATTCGGCCGCCATGTGATGGGTCGATTCCGCGGTGTGGCTGAGTTCGAGGGCGGCCAGCGCGGCGTTGACGATACTGCCCGGGTCGAGGTCGTGCGCCCGGTAGAGGTCGGCGACGGTGCCGGACTGGCCGAACGAGTCGACGCCGAGCGGTACGCAGTGCACGCCGAGCGCGGCGCCGAGCCAGGCCATGGCGTGCGATGCTCCATCATGGACGGTGACGACGGGTCCGCGGGTGCCGCCGAAGGCAGCCCGCAGCGCCCCGGCGGTGCTCGGCGTGGTCGCCGTACGGATGCCCTGGCGCAGGGTCCGCTGCCACGCCGAATAGAGCCGGTCGGCGCTGGTCACGTCGACGACGTGGGCGGCTACGCCCTCGTTCATCAGCTCGGCCGCCGCGGCCAGCACCTCGGGCAGCACCGCGCCGGAGGCGGCCAGCACCACCGACGGCGCCGGTTCGCCGCCGGGCCGCGACCGCAGGTGCGGGGCGCTGTCGTACGGGTCGAGCAGCCGGTAGGCGCCGGCGAGCACCTGCCGGCGCAGCACGACGTCGCCGAGCCGCTGCCGGGCGGCCTCGAACGGCGCCTGGTCGATCGGCCGGGTCGAGAGCCGGAAGTAGTACGACGCGGCCTCGGCGGGGGCGGCGGTGGTCGGGGTGTCGCCGCCGGCGGCGATGTGGCCGACCGCGTCGCACAGCAGCCAGTCGAGCGCGGTGCCGTACGCCGGCTCGACCAGCGTCACCCCGGGCAGTTCGAGGCCGACGCTGGGGGTGATGGTCGACTGGTGGGCGCCGCCCTCGGGGGCCAGGGTCACCCCGGACGGGGTGCCGGCGACGATGAACCGGGCCCCGGAGTAGACCGAGTAGACGAAGGCATCGAGTCCACGTAGGACGAACGGGTCGTAGACGGTGCCGATCGGGATCAGCGGCTGGTGCGACAGGTCCCAGGCCAGGCCGAGCTGGCCGAGCAGCAGGAAGAGGTTCATCTCGCTGATGCCCAGCTCGATGTGCTGCCCCTTCGGGCTCTCGGTCCACTTCAGCGCCGGGTCGACCGACCAGGCGCGCTGCTCGATCGGGTGGAAGACGCCCATCCGGTTGATGAACCCGGCGAGGTTGGTCGACGTCGCCACGTCGGGCGCGGTGCTGACCAGGTAGGGCGCCAGGTCGGCGTCGCGGGACAGGTCGACCAGGGTGCGGCCGAACACCTCCTGCGTCGACACCGGCTTGCGGCCGGCCCGGCCGGCCCCGGTCGCCTCCGGTACGGTCACCGCCAGCCGCCGCGGCGCCGGTTCGAGCCGCAGCGCCTCCTGCCGCCGGTTGCACCAGATCCCCTCGCCCGACGCGGCGTCGAACCGGTCCCACTCGGTGTCGTCGGCCAGCCCGGTCGCCTCCCGCAGCGCGGCGATCTGCTCGCCGCCGAGCAGTTGCGAGTGGTTGCGCGGGTTGCCGGCGATCGGCAGCCCCCACCCCTTGACCGTGTACGCGAAGACCACGCTCGGCCGGTCGGTGACCCGGTCGCACTCGGCGAACGCGTCGAGCAGGCTGGCCAGGTCGTGCCCGCCGAGATCGGTGACGGCGGCGAACACCTCCTCGTCGGACAGGTCGGCGAGCAGGTCGACGACGGCCGCGGGCGCGTCCTCGGTGAACCGGCTCCGGGCCTCCCCCGGGTTCAGCGCGAACAGCGACTGGTAGCGCTCGTTCGGCATCTCCTCGATCCAGCGGCGCAGCGCGTCGCCGCCGGGCCGGGTGAACAGTTCGCTGAGCCGGCCGCCGAAGCGCAGTTCGACGACGTGCCAGCCGGCCGCCTGGAACTGCGCCGACCACTGCCCGATCCGTACGCCGGGCACCACCCGGTCCAGCGACTGCCGGTTGAAGTCAACGACCCACATGACGTTGCCGAGGCCCTGGGTCGCCGGGTCGGCGATCGCCTCCCAGATGTTGCCCTCGTCGAGTTCGGCGTCGCCGAGCAGGGCGACGAACCGCGCCGGTGGGCGGGGGCCGAAGTGCGCGTCGACGTACCGGCGGGTGACCGCGCCGAACAGCGGCGCGGCGGCGCCGAGCCCGACCGAGCCGGTGGAGAAGTCGACCCGGTCCGGGTCCTTGGTCCGCGACGGGTACGACTGGAGCCCGCCGTACGAGCGCAGCCGGGTGAGGTAGGAGCGGTCCAGGTTGCCGAGCAGGTAGTTGATGGCGTGCAGCACCGGGGAGGCGTGCGGCTTGACGCTGACCCGGTCGGCGGCGTCGAGGTGGGCGAAGTAGAGGGCGGTCATCAGCGACACCATCGACGCGCTGGAGGCCTGGTGCCCACCGACCTTGACACCCTCGGTGTTCGGCCGCTCACGGTTGGCCGCGTCGACCATCCGGACGGCCAGCCACAGCACCCGGCGCTGGATCGCGTCGAGTGTCGCCAGGTCCGGTGCGGGCTGGGCGGGTGCGGTCGACATGTGCTCTTCCCCTTCGACGGTCGGTCGCTGGTGCTGGTCGGTCCGCCGACGCCGGGCCCGCCGGTACTCGTGGTCGGCGGTCCGTGGCTCGGCCGGGACAGTCTGACCGAGCGGACGGCGTGCGTGAAGTCCCCCGGTTGTCCGCCCTGCCCGAAGTGCCGGTGCGGACCGCCCCGGCACCGTCCGGAGCGGCAGAATGACCCGCGACGGCATCGTGGCGACCCGGCGGACCGGAGGAGCGGCATGCGGTACGGCGGAAAACTCACTCCCGAGCAGTTTCGGCGCATGCTCGACGAGCAGCAGCGCGAGATCGCCCGGCACCTGCCGGCGCTGCCGCTCTACGGGCTCGACGGCTGGGCCGGTCTTCGCCTCGTTGACGAGTGCGGCCTGGAGAGCGGGGTGTTGCAGGCCATCGGTCTCGCGCACGGCCGGCCGAAAGGACCGGGTCCGTACGTCCGGGTGGTCACGGCCCGGGTGGGCGCCGCGCACGTGGCGCGGGAGCGGCGGCGGGCGCTGGCGTTGGAGCGCGAGTGGCCGACGTCGGCGGAGGTGTTCGACCGGCTCGACGCCGCGCTGCGGGCGGAGGTGCCCGGGGCCGTCACGATCGTGGTCGACGGCGAGCCACGGGAGTTCGCCCGGTGGCCGCACGATGGCGGGTGGATCGCCGAGGCGGTGCTCGGCGACCACCCGGTCGTCGTGGAGGCGACGGGTGTCGGGCCCGACGCGGTCCGGCTGATCCGGGTACGTGACTTCGGTGCGTACCTGGACGGGCGCCGGGCCTTCCTGGACAGCGTGGCCGGCGACGGCTGATCCGGTCGCCGGCCGGTTCTCAGCCGCGGCCGGACCGGCCGCCGCGCCCGCCCTTGCCGGGCCGGTTGGTGTTGCCCGGCCGCCCGCTGCGGTTCGGCTGTCCGGCCCTGCCCTGCTGGCCGGCGTTGCCGGGCTGCTTGGGGAGTTGGGTCTTCTGTCCGGTCGGGCGGGCCGTTGCGAGTGCGGCCCCGCCCTGCTCCGCGCCGTTCTTGACGTACGTCGGGTGCAGGTGCACCGGCGCGGAGCGTTCGCGCTTCTGCCGGGACCGGACCCGCAGGTTGAGGAACTCGACGAAGATCGAGAACGCGATGGGGCCGTAGACGTAGCCCTTGGGGATGTGCTGGTCGAGTCCTTCGGCGACGAGGCTGGCGCCGATCAGCACCAGGAACGCCAGGGCCAGCATCTTGACCGTCGGGTGCTTGTTGACGAAGTTGCTGACCGCGCTGGCCGACACCAGCATGATGACCATCGCGACGACGACCGCGGCGACCATCACGGCAAGTTCGTCGACCATGCCGACGGCGGTGATGACCGAGTCGAGCGAGAACACGATGTCGAGGACGAGGATCTGGGCGATGACGGAGGCGAACGACGCGGCCTTGCTCTTCTTGCCGTGGTCGTCGCCCTCGAGGTGTTCGTGGATCTCGTACGTCGCCTTGGCGACCAGGAACAGACCGCCGATCAACAGGATCAGGTCGCGGCCGGAGATCTCCTGCCCGAAGACGGTGAACAGTGGTGCCGTCAGCCCGATCACCCAGGACAGCGAGGCGAGCAGGAGCAGTCGGGTGATCAGGGCGAGCGCCAGACCGATGGTCCGGGCCCTGGCCCGCTGGTGCTCCGGCAGCCGGCCGGACAGGATCGAGATGAACACGATGTTGTCGATGCCGAGCACGATTTCGAGCAGGAGCAGGGTCGCGAACGCGATCCAGATCTCCGGGCTGGCCAACAGCTCCATTTCGCTCCAATTATCCAAAGATCAACCGCAGTCAACGCCATAGAGTACGGCCTGATTCCGCATCCGGCACGACGGGAGGGCTCGGCTCGCGGGCGGCGGATCGTACCCAGCCCGGTCGGCGAGGCAAGGGTGGCCGAGCGGAATCACTCGATCAGCGCACTGTGTCGCACATCTATTTACAATCCGTGTCTATCCGGTGACTCTTTGGAGGCAAGCTCCGCCGCGCGGCACCCCCGCCGCACCGGGCAGCCAGGAGGACCATGCGACCCGGCGAAGAGCCTCAGCCGTCCGCGCCCGATTCGCCGCCGCTGCGCCTGCAACTCCTCGGCGCGTTCCGGGTACGGCGTGGCGGCACCCCGCTGGTACTGCCGGCGAGCGCCGCCCGGCTACTGGCCGCGCTCGCCCTGCACGACGTCACCGAACGGCAGGAACTCGCCGGCCGGCTGTGGCCGGACACCACCCAGCGCCGGGCCAACGCCGACCTGCGCACCGCCCTGTGGCGGCTGCAGAAGGTCGAGCCCCGGCTGGTGGTCAGCACCCGGCACCTGCTCGCCCTGGCCGACCCGGTCGAACTCGACGTACGCCTCGTCGAGCGGTGGGCACTGGCCGCGGTGCGGCCCGGCCGCGACCCCGCGGAACTGGCCGCGCCACCCCCGGTCACCACCGTCCGCACCCTGCTGCCCGGCTTCGACGACGAGTGGGTCGAGCAGCCGCGCGAACGCCTGCGGCTACTACAGGTGCAGGCGTTCGAGTCGACCGCCGCACAGCTGCTGGCCGCCGGGCAGGCCGGGCCGGCGCTGCCGCACATCCTCCAGGCCGCCCAGGCCGACCCACTGCGGGAGAGCGCCAACCAACTGCTGATCGAGACCCACCTCCGGCAGGGCAACGTCGCCGAGGCGCTACGCCAGTACCACCGCTACCGCGGCCACCTCGCCGCCCTGGGGGTCGCGCCCGGGCTGGGCGTCACCAACCTGATCGCCCGGCACCTGCCCACCGGCACCGCCCGCGGCTGACCCACCGCCCTCCACGGCGGCCCGCCCGTGGGCACGCCCCGCCCCGCCCGTCTGTGGCGCTCCGCCCGCCTGTGGCACACACCCCGCACCGCTTCGTGATCGTCTGCGGTTCAGACGCTTCCGGCCCGGCGTGTCGACCGCCTGAGCCACAAACGATCGAGGTCGACACGAGCCCCACGCGCCGCCGCCCGAGGTCACGGTGACGCACCGGTGACACGGCGTACGCGCAGAGTCGCCCCCGGCGCCGGACCCGCCGCGCTCCCGCACCCCCGACGGACGCCGGTTCGGGACGTACGGGCGGCATCGCGGTGACGCGGCGGTGACCCGGCGACGGCCGGGGCACGGCGGTCGGGCGACGCCGCCGACACGCCCCACCCGGTCTGCTGTCCCCATCGCCCCGACCGGCGGGGCGGCAACCGAAAGGAGCGGTCATGGTCTATTCGACCGGACCGAAGAACATCTCCCTGACCTCGGTGGGCTTCCGCTCGCAACACGACCCGACGCTCGACCAGCCCGGCGTGATGTCGTACGCGACCGGCGACGCCGGCCTCAACCCGGCGGGCGTGCTGCCGGCCACCCCGCAGGCCTTCGCCGCCGTCGCCGGCACCCGTCCCGCCGGGGACGGCCCGCCGAGCCTGTGGGACCAGCAGGAGGCGTGGCAGAACTCCCTGCTGTTCGCGCAGGACGCCAACTCCGGGCAGAAGCTGACCGACCCGTCCAACCCGGCGTACTGGACCGGCCTTCAGAAGCACCTCGCCCAGTGCGGCTGGACGACGACCAGCTACGAGAGCCTGAAGTGGGACCAGAGCAAGTCCGGCACCTCGATCAACGTCATCGGCATCATGGCCGACATCCTCGGCGCCTATCTCGGCATCACGGCCGGCTCCATCGAGTCGATGTTCGCCGCGCTCAAGGATGCCGCCGACCCCGGCGCGACCAACTTCCGCAACGTGTGGTGGCAGTCCGCCTCGGTGCACGAGCACCGGGTGCAGGCCGCTGTCGGGCCGCTGACCATCGACCAGTCGACCGGCATGGCCAAGATCTGGCTCGTCTACTACAGCTTCGACTTCTCGGCCAGCAGCTTCGAGTCGCTGTTCGTCGAGCACGACTCGTCCACCTTCAAGGTCGACTCGTTCGGCGTCCAGCTCGGCCTCGCCTGGGACGGCTGGCTGGCCGTCAAGGACCAGGTCACGGCCGCCACCAGCAAGGTCGCCAAGGACAGCATCGCCAACACCGTACTCGCCGACTGAACCGGAGGAACCAAAATGATCATCACCGTGTGCACCGACGACGACCTCCTCGTCCGCGAGGCCGAGAAACAGTCCAGGCAGAACCCCCGGGTGTACGGGACCACGTACCGCGTCTTCAGCCAGGTCATCCCCCGGCTCGGCGTCGACGAGGACCTGTTCGTCTCCTCCCACGGCGCGTACGACGGCACCGGCTGGATCTCCCCGCCCCAGCCGGTGATCGGTGACAAGAAGAAGGACCTCTTCCTCACCGCCGGCGACCTGTACGTCAACCTCGAACACCTGCTGCCCGCCGACTACCGGGGCCGGATCTTCGTCTCGGCCTGCGAGTCGGCCGACGCCGGCGGCCCGGCGGCGATGTCCTTCGTGGACCGGCTGGCGACCACCCTCGGCGCGCACGGCCACGGCGGCATCGCCGTGTACGGCCAGCGCGGCGCGGTCGGCATGCGGATCCCGGCGCCGAACGACCCCGGCTGGATCCGCGCCGCGTAACGCCTTCCACTCCCCCCGAGGGGTCGGGCACCGGGCCAGCCACCCGGTGCCCGACCCGCGTTCACCCGGCGGGCAGATTGGCCAGCAGCCGGGCTGCGGTTTTCCGGGCCCGCTCCAGGTCGGGGACGGTGAGCGTGCCACGGTGCACGGCATCGAACGCCAACCGGTTGAGGTCCAGCGCGGCCCGCCGGCAGGCCCGGTTCGCCCATCCCTCGGTCGCCGGATCGTGGCCCAGGACGGCCAGGCAGAACCGGAAGTCGCGCAGCCGCTGACCGGGCTTGTGACCGCCCCTCCGGCGCCGGCTGTTGACCGCCGCCAGCCAGTCGGGGCCGTGGTAGGCGACGAGCCTGCGCTCCAGCAGCGGGGCGATCTCGCGCGCGGCGTCCTCGGCCACCGCCTCGACCTGCCGCGCGATCGTGACGGCGCGGGTGTCCGGCCCCCCGGTCTCCGGACGCTCCAGCGCCGCACGGGGCGGCGGCGCGGGCTTGGCCGCCGGGGTGCCACCGGCCCCCGGCCGTGGATCGGGGACCGGAGCGGGAACGGACGCACTGGCAGGGCCGGACGCCGGAACCGGGCCGGACGCCGCCGTGGGCGGGGTCGCCGGTGCCGGCGGCGGAACCGGGCCCGCTGCCGGGGCTTCCGTAGCCGGGGCCGGATCCGGCACCATCGCCGGCCGGTCGAGGTCGGCGGGGCTGATCACCCGGGTGGCGAGCAGCCACTCGCACAGTGCGCGCCGGGCGTCGCCCTCGCCCTCCAGACCGAGTACGCCGGCGGCGACCAGTTGCTCGCGTACCCGCTCGACCCGGCGGACCACCTGGGTGCGGGTCAGGCCGAGCCGTTCGGCGATCTCGTTGTAGGTGTGGGGCCGCGGGTCGTAGTGCGGGTAGGGACGCAGGTAGCCGCGGGCCATCGCCACCAGCACCGCCCGCTGGCGCGGGGTGAGCGCGGGCACCTGGTTGCGGGTGCTGCGCGGGTCGACGGGTTGCGGCGCGGTCGGCTGCGCCGGCCGGGCCGCCGGGGTCAGCACGAGCGCGTACGTCCACTCCTGCCCGGCGACCAGCACCGTCGTGTGTGGATGCCCGACGGCTCGGGCGCTGGACGGCCAGCCGGTGGCGGCGACCGGCAGCGGGGTCGCGAAGCCGTACGCGTCGACGAGGTGCAGGGTCCGCTTCCGGCTGAGGTTGGTGACCTGCCAGCCGGAGCCGTCGTGGTGCACCCGGCCGGCCGTACGGCTGATGCCGAGATCGGTCGCGTCGAGGCGGACGGTGCAGGACGCGTCCCGGCCGAACGTCAGCGCCTGCCCCGGTCGCAGGGTGTGCCGTCGGTCGTCGACCTGGACGGTGAGCGAGTCGTCGGCCATGCTGTCACCTCGTCAGGGTCGGGTCGGCGAACACGGTGGTGACCCCGCAGTTGTAGCCGCCGGCGATCTCCGCCTCGATACGCAGCCGGAAGGCGCCGGTGACGTCGGCCTCGACGGTCCCGGTCTCGGCGAGGCGGACGGTGGCGCTGTCCTGCCGTTTGTCGTCGACGTAGACGACGAACGTCGCCGAGCTTCCGGAGTCGGACTCGTCGTCCAGGCCGACGGTGCTCTGGAAGCGGGTGTAGTCGTACCCGAGGTGGTATTCGAGGCTGACCCCGAAGCAGCTGCGGGAGATGCTCGACGGGTACTCCCGGTCGTCGATGGTCGCGACGCCGTTCTCCTCTTCCATGTTCGGTTTGTCGCGCGGTTTCAGCGAGACGAGGTAGACCTGGGAATCCGACGCCGCGGGCGTGCCGCTCGGGTCCGGTCGCGGCGACTCACCGGCGGTCGGCGGGGTGCCGGTCACGTCGCCCGCCGTGTCACCGGTCGTGGTCCGCTCGCCGTCGCCGTCGCCGCCGCCGAGCAGTTCGACGGCGCCGAGTACGCCGGCAACCAGCACCAGGGTGAGCGCCGCGCCGGCCGCGACCAGCCACCACGGCCGCACCGACCGGCCGGTTCCGGACGCGCCGCCGGACGCCGACGGACCACCGTTCGCGGCAGACGGCGACGCCGGGCCGGGCCGCATCGGCGGCAGGCCGGTCGGGGTCATGGTCGTCGTGGATGCCTGCGAGCGCAGGTTGCGTACCCACTCGCCGGCCGCCGGGCGGGCGGCCGGGTCGTCGGCGAACATCAGCAGCGCGTGGTCGAGCGACGGGGTCGGACCGAACACGGCGTGCAGGCCGGCGGCGCGGGCGTCGGCCGTAGCCGGTGGATGGGTGCCGGTGAGCAGGAAGTAGGCCAGCCCGCCGAAGCCGTACCGGTCGGAGGCCGGACTGTAGCTGCCGTCGCGCAGCACCTCCGGGGCGATGTAGCCCTGGGTGCCGGCCGGCAGGCTGGTGTTGTGGTTGCTCATCCGGAACAGTCCGAAGTCGACCAGTACGGCCTGGCCGTCGGCGTTGACGATCACGTTGGCCGGGCTGATGTCGCCGTGGACGACCGGACGGCCGGACGGGGTGGCCCGGCCGGAGTGCAGCCAGTCGAGCACGTCGGCGAGCTGGGTGAGGCAGGTGAAGACTGCGGCCGGTGGCCCGGACTGCCGGGCCGGCCAGTCCCGCAGGTCGGTGCCGTCGACCCAGTTCATCACCAGGTAGAGAGCGGTCTCGGCGGGGTCGGCCGCGCCGACATGGTGCATCCTCGGCCCCTCGAAGGCGGCATGCACCCCGACGACGCCCGGATGCCTGATCAGCCGCAGCAGGTCGGCCTGCTCGATCCAGCGGCTGCGCCAGGTTGCCCGGTCCTCGTGGGCCGAGCGGAGCACCTTGACGGCGACCCGCTCCCGCTCGGCACCCAACGCCACGTCGGCCTGCCAGAGTTCCGCCTCGCCACCACCGCCGACCTGCCGCAGCAGGCGATATTTGTCGGGCTCCTCGGGTGGGCCGACGAAGAAAGTGGTGGTGGCGCCTTCGGGCATGGTCACTCCCCCGACCTGGATCGGCTCGTCCGGTACCCGGGTAGCCTGCCGGACCCCTGGTGGCCCAGTCCAGGGGTAGCCCTACCCGCTACCGGCGGTCCCGACTCCTCTGTGGAGCATTGTCTCCTCGGCCTTCGCTTCGGCTTGCAGGAGGAGCAGTCCATTGGTGCGCATTTCCTCGGCGCCGGAAGATCTCCTGACTACGCTGAGCCGAACCGGGGGTGCTACGGTCCCGGCCGTGGAGCGAGTGGCCGTCGACAGCGCGGCATTCCTGTCGCCTGGATGCCGCCGACCAGCGGCAAGAACCTCGCCGTCGACAGGTGGCAGCCCGTCGTGAACCTGCCCGGCTACCTCGACGGTTACCAGCCACCGGTCGACGCCTCCGTGCTGGTCGACGCGACCGCGTGGTTGGACGATCCGGTCTTCTGGCCCGCCCTGCTGTGGTCGGTCGGCGGTTCGCCCACCGCCGTGGAAGGGTTCGACGTCGACCCGGCGGACGTTGACGCGATGCTCTCCGAGATGGACCGGCCGGACCGGTGGCCGGTGGTGTCGCTGCACCTCGGCGATGGTCACCAGGCGCATCTGGTGTGGCGCAACTTCCCGGACGAATCGGGGCAGGACTACCTGGTCACGCTCCCCGACGTCGACGAACCGGTGCTGGTCGCCGCTCTCGAGGGCAATTTCCGGGGACCGGCGCTGTCCTGGCGTGAACTGGCCACCGTCGCCGCCGGTGCCGGCTCCGCGCCGGACTCCGCCCGCCGGTTGCTCGTGCTTTTGCCGGCCATCGGGGATGCACACCTGCCCGCCCAGGCCACCGAGGTCGTCGCCACGGCCCTGGCGGCGCTCGGCTGCCACCACCGGCAGGCGGAGATCGCCGACGAGCTGCTCGCGGCGAGCGAACGGTTCTGGGGTGTCACCGAATGGGGCGACTGGGACGGTGTTCCGGTCTGCCTGGGCTCACACAGTGATCGGGGGTTCGGCCGGCCGCTGGCGGAGCTACGGTCGATCGCGCAGGCGTTCCAGGGGCGGCCGGCCGGGCCACGGTAGGCGCGGCGGGTCCGAGCGGCGGCGAGCCCGAAACGTGGTGCAGCCACCGCCTACCGTGTCCGCTGAACGCGGGGGCCGTACACGGTGGGCGGTGGCTGCTCCGGACCGGCGGGCTGGGGAGGTACCGCCCGGTCCGGGACCCTTGGTCAAGGGGTCAGCGCTGCGCGGAATCAGGTCCGGGGAACGTTCCGCCGCTCCGGGATCGCGTCGTAGCGGGCCGGGTCGATGGTGTCCAGGGTTTCGTCGGTGATGGAGTCGATGATGCCGGTCATGCCGGTCACCAGCTGCTTGGTCAGCATGCCGTGCTGCTTCTGGCCCCACGACTGGGTCTGGCCACGCGTCTCGAACAGGATGGTCGCGCTGCCACGCAGGGCGAACGAGCCGAGCGCGGTGCCGGGCAGGTTCGTGTTCTGCGGGTAGAGGGTCACCTTGCTCTGCGGCGAGTTGCCCGACTGGAGGGCGTCGTACACGGCGACGTTGATCCGGCGCGACGCGTCGTAGTTGAACTTGGGCCAGTTGCCGTGCTGGGCGGGGTTGGAGATGAACCGGCCGGAGATGGACAGGGTGGTGTAGTCGTCCATGCCCTCGCCGGTGTAGCAGGCGCCCTGGTTGTGCAGGTCGACGAAGACGTCGACGGTGCCGAACTCCTGCTCCAGCGCCCGGTACACGTTGCGGGAGGTCTGCGCCTCCGGCGTGATGTACCAGCCGACGGAGGCGCTGTTGCCCGGGAAGTCGGCGGCCTGCGGCACGTAGTCGAGGTTGGGGTTGAAGTCGCGGTTGACGTCGAAGCCGCCGACCCGCGTGTTGTAGTTCCACGACGGCGAGGCGCCCGCGAGCTGCGGGAAGTCGGCGACGACGTCGTTCCAGGTCCGGGCGTTCTGCCGGGTGTCGGCCTCGCTGCCGTCGGCGTTGAGCTTGGGTACGACGACGACGGTCACCGCCTCGCGGATCTCGGCGGACCGCTTGGAGTTGTTGCCGAGGGTCTTGAGAAGGTCGAGCGCCGCGGCGGTGCCGTGCATCTCGTTGCCGTGGATCTGGCTCTGGACGTAGACGACGGTGTCGCCCTCACCTACCCGGGCGGACCAGATTTCGCGGCCCTGGTTCGAGTATCCGGCAACGTCGACGCTGACCTTGCCACCACTCGTCGCCTCGATCTGTTCGAGGCTCCGCTTCAGTTCCGCGTGGCTGATGAAGCCGGAAACCGGACCATTGCCGGTCTCGTTCCCGCAATGCGACTCGAGGGGTTGGGCGAATGCCGGAGTGGTGAGCACGGCGGCGACGCCGGGGACACCCACCAGCGCCGCAGCGGCCACCGCAAGGTGGCGCTTGACGCGGCTCGTTGACTGTGGCGGCAGTGAACGACGCACAGCTTACCTCCGATTCAAAGGAGTGGATCTTGTCGGTCAGCTAAGCACATGGCGAGACAGTGAGCAATAGATCTCAGCGCAATGAAATTGCACCGTCCAGAATCCGAACGATGCTCACGCATGACGCTTTCAGCAATCAAAGACCGACAATTGACAGCTCATGATCATCCGTGCCCGGATCGACATTTCGAAGCACGACGCCCGACTTACCGGATTTGAGTGAAATGTGACATGCGAAGAGAGTCCCGCAGACGGGACAATGCTGCCCCACTTTCGCGACAGCCGATATCACTTCCCAAAATGCGAACAACACTCACGCCTGAATGCAGTCGCCCGGCACGACAACCGGAAAGGGTGAGTGCACAGTGGATCGTCCTCAGTGGTCGAGGGACGATTCCCGTGCGCGCCTTCAGCTCGGGCAGCGACGGCTCCCCCTACCAGCGGGGTGTCGCCCGGGACCGGCCGACCCGTTGCCCCGCAGGGGAATACAGAAGAGGGACGGATGTGGGCGCAGCCGGACGAGGCTTCGCCTGGCCGGTGCCGCCATCCCGTTGGTGCCCTTCGGCCGGTCGCCAGCGGCGGGACCCCGCCGGGCAGCTGGCCGTGTTGATCACCAGCCGGTACGGGCGGTCGTCGCAGGATGTGCCGGGCTGGTGGCGACCGGCATGATCCCGGCCGCGGCCGGTGCGGGGTCGCTGGCCGAGCGGCTGGGCATCCCCTCCGGTCCGCGACGTTTCAGCGGCTCACCCTGCCATCGCGGCATCACCCGCCCGACATGATCGACAATGGGTGGGTGGGACCTGGACGCCCGAGTGGGCAAGCGTCCGCAGGTCGGCCCGGACGCGCGACGGGCTCGGCATCAGCCAGCCGCGGACGCGATCCGTATCTCCGGACCAGCCGCTCTCGGCTCTCAACGGAGTGGGTATCGAGGCGTGGGGATTGTCGGGGCAGGATCGGCCGCGCGGCCCGCGGCGGGCGGGGTTGCCCGACGCCCGCGCGCGACCGCGCGCCACGTGTCCCGGGGCCAGCTACGTGTCCCGGGGCCACCGGCGTAAGGCGCCGTACGGCCGTCGGGCAGATCCGCCCCTTGTCCCCGTCAGTGGCCGATGTGGTCGTCCTCGTGGGCCGTGGTGGGCAGATCGCCGAGGACCTTGTTGATTATGTGGATCCGGGCGTTCGTGGCCCGGTAGTCCACGCACAGCGTCTGGGCGTCGCCGGCGATCCGGGCCATGGCGCCGTCCGCGGCCACCGTGGCCTCGGTGCCGTCGAGCGTGGTGATGTTGCCGGCGGTCACGAGTTCGGCGAGGGAGTGGGAACCGTCGACCAGGTGGGCGCGGAGCAGTGCGCGCAGGTCGTCCGGACGGCTGAGGATCAGTTCGTCCCAGTTCGCCGCGGAGAACTTCCGGAGAAAAGCGTCGTCGGTCGGCGCCAGGATGGTCAGCCCCTCCATCCCCCGCAGATCGGTCGCGAGTCCGGAGGCCCGCACGGCCGCCTCGAAGGTGGTGAGCACGGTGATCCACTGCAGGGCCACGTCGACCGGCTCGCCGGTCAGGGCGGCCGGGTTCCCCGGCTCGGCGCCGGCCGGCAGGACCTCGCAGAGGGGCCCGGTGACGATGGGGCTGGCAGGCGCCGCCGAGCCGGCGGCCGGGTCCGGGGACGAGTTGTCGCCGTTCCCCGTGCAACCGGCGAGGACCACCAGGCAGAGCAGGGAGGCGGCGACGCCGCGGGCGCGTACGGCGAGGCCACGGTCCCGGGGGTGCCGAGGGGACCGGGTGGGGCGACCGGGGTGCCGGGCTGAACTGATCACAAGGATCTCCATGATCGACTCATACCAGGACCGTACCGGCGGGCCCGGTGCGTGGCCCGCCGGTACGGCATTTCATGGTTGCCGGTTCAGGTCACCGGCGGCGTGGGCCCCTAGAGACCCGCGCACTGGCCGGACCTGGGGCCGGCGACCGAGTTCGACAACTCGAGGTTGGTCGGTACCCGGGTGTTCTGCGCGCAGTTGAGCGGACCCTGCACGGTGTTCGCCGCCACGAACGGGGCGTTGCCACCGGCGCGGTTCCCGACCAGGTTGACCGGACCGTTGACCCGGTTGTTGATCAGGGAGACCGCGTCGGTCACGTTGGCGACCTGGATCGGGCCGTGCACGGTGTTACCGGACATGAACAGGCCCGCGGACCCGGCGGCGGTGATCGGACCGTTGAAGGACGAGCCGCTGGCGACCAGGACGGCGCCCGGCTGCACGTTGACCGGCCCGTTGACGTTGGCGCCCGAGACACAGGTGAAGCCGCTCACCCGCAGCGGCCCGTTGTGCCGGCCGGTCAGGGTCGGGTAGACCCGCTCACCGGCGACCAGCCGCTCGACACCGGTCCCGTCCAGCAGCAGGGGGATCAGGCCCCGCTCGGGCTGGGTCAGCGGAACGAAGTAGCCGTCGCCGACCTTGACGACCCGCCAGCCGTGGGCCGCGAGCCGCTGGGCCACCGTCGTACGATGCCCGGCCGCGCCGTCGGTGCGCTCACCGTTGTACTGCTCCTCGGTGAGCCGGTACGCGCACGGCGCGTTGTCGAGGATCAGCTCCTGGCGCGGCGCGTCCACCGGCGGCGGGGTCTCGCCCGGGTGCGGCGCCGGGTGGGCGGGAACCTCGTGCGAGCCCCGGAAGACGATCCGTCCGGTGTTCCCGCTCTGCAGCTTGATCGCCTCGCCCCTCGCCTGCCGGATCGCGCTGTGGTTGGCCCGGTGGTAGTCGAGGAACTGGGTGAAGGTCCAGAGGGCGGAGTAGCCCTTGCGGCGGCGGTTGTTCGAGGTGTTTCCCTCGTCCGGCCGGGTGGCCCCACCGGAGCTGCGCAGTTCGAGCAGCGAGTTGACCACGTTCTTCAGACCCAGCGTGTTGCGGAGGATGGTCTCCTCGCCCAGGCCCACGCTGGCGCCGGTGCAGCCGTACGGGCAGGCCCACCAGCCGTCGGTGGCACCCTGCTCGTACATGTGGCCTTCGATCATGTTCATCGACTCGTCGAAGATCTCCCGGGCCACGTTCTGGTGCCGCGGCGGAAGCATCGGCAGGTCACCGGTGCCGGTGTTGCCGTACTCGTGCCCGTCGTAGCCGGCCACCGGCCGGTACTCCTGGAGCATCTTGACGAACGCGAGGGTCTCCGGCTGGCGGACCAGGGAGTAGTCGCGGTTCAGGTCCTGCCCGGCGTTGTTGCCCCGGGTGTTGGCGGCGCGGCCGTCCCCGTTGATGGTCGGGACGATGAGCACGGTGCTGTTGGTGAGCACGTCGAGCGTGCCGCGGTCCTGGCTGAAGGCCAGCTGCCGGGCGAGGATCAGGCAGGCCTCCCGGTCACCCGGCTCGTTGCCGTGCACGTTGCAGTTGATCAGCACGGGCGAGGTGGCCGCGATCGCCTCCGGGGTGGCCGGCGGGGTCGGGTAGCCGAAGACCATCATGTTGATCGGCCGGTTGAGGATGGTGCGGCCGATCTCCACCACCCGCATCCGGTCGCTCAGCTCGTCGATGGCGGCGGTGTAGGCGTACTCGTTGACGTCGCTGGTGTACTGGGCGGCCTGGGTGGTCTCCCACTGGGTGCGCAGGCTCTCGCCGGGCACGTTCGGGTCGCCCCAGGACCCCTGGGTGGTGCCGACGAACGGGGTCGAGTACGGCTGCTCGGCGGCGCCGAACCGGGCCCGCACCCGCCACTGGAACCGCAGACCCGGGTTGAATCCGGCGTCGGCGAAGGTCGGCGACTCGTTGTTGATCTGACGGTTGGGGCGCCAGAGCCCGGTGATGACGGGGTTGCCGGTCGGCACGTCGTCGGCGCCGACCGGGGTGCGCTCGATCTGGTAGTCGGTGGCGCCGTCGACGTGGGTCCAGGCCAGGGTGGCGAAGCCGTACCCCTGGGTGACCTTGAGGTCCTGGACCTGGTTCGGTTCCGCGGCGTTGAGGGCGGGCACCCGGGTCAACGGGTCGGCCGAGGCCGTGGTTGGTGAGGCGACCACCGATACGGTGGCCACGAGGAGTGCAGCTAGCGCTATTGCCGCTGGCCGTCTATGCAGCATGGGGGCTCCTGTGCATTGAGGCTGGACCTAGGTGGAGACAGCACACGTCAGTCCGGCCGCGCCATCTCGGAAACACGACGATTCTTGAGGATCCTCTGAGACTTTGGCAGGGGCCGCATGTCGTGGCCCGGGCCGATGCGGGGCCGCCGACACGAGACGACGACCGGGTGTCAACGAACGATCACACTGAGGTTCGCGCGCCGGGTGGGGCTCGATCGTCACCGCCGTCGCCCGGGCGTGCGGATCTAGGTCACCCGCAGGCGGTAGCCCACGCCCCGTACGGTCTGCACCAGGCTGGCATCGTCCAACTTGCTCCGCAGGGCGGCGACGTGCACGTCGAGGGTGTGGCCGGCCGCGAAGGTGGTCTGCCAGATCTCCAGTTGCAGCCGCTCTCTCGGTACCACCGTGCCGGCCTGCCGGGCCAGCGCCATCAGCAGCTCGAACTCCTTGCGGGTCAGGCTCACCTCCCGATCGTCCACCCAGGCCTGCCGGGCGGTCACGTCGATTCGGATCGGACCGACCTCCAGCACCCCCTCGGCCCGCCGGGCCCGCGCGGTCCGGCGCATGACCGCCTCGATCCGGGCCTGCAGTTCGGCCATGGAGAAGGGCTTCACCACATAGTCGTCGGCCCCGGCGCGCAACCCGGTCACGCGGTCGTGCTCCTCGCCGCGGGCGGTCACGGCGATGATGCAGACGTCGGCGTCCCGCCGCCGCAACTCCCGGCAGACCTCCAGGCCGTCCCGGTCGGGCAGGTTGAGGTCGAGCAGGACCAGGTCGACCGGCCCCGCCCGGAGGGCCTCGGCCGCGGTCGTCGCGGGAATGACCAGGTGGCCCCGACGGCGCAGGGCCGAAGACAACGCGGAGGCGACACGCAGGTCGTCCTCCACGAGAAGTGCTCGCATCCAGTTGCTCCTCTGGGCCTCAGAAGGTCGACGAAGTTCCTGAAGCCTGCCGATCGGACCGGCCCTGAACAGACGCTAATCCGACCCGGTTTCGAGCAGATATCCCCGCGTCTCGCGGTCCGCCCGGAGCCGGCCGTCCTCGAGGTGTCGCTCGACGCGGCCTGATGACCGTGGCACGGGAGATCGACGCACGGCTTCCTCCGATTCAAAGGAGTGGATCTTGCCGGTCAGCTAAGCACATGGCGGGACGGTGAGCAATAGATCTCAGCACAATGAAATTGCACCGTCGAAAACCCGAACGACACTCACACATGACATCGCCATCAATCAAAGCCCGACAATTGATAATTCATCATCATCCGTGCCCGGATCGACATTTCGAAGTACGACGCCCGGGATATCTGGTTTGCGTGAAATGTGACATGCGGAGCGGTCCCGCGCATGAGACAATGCTGCACCACTTGCACAACAGCCGATATTCGATCCCAGAATGGGAACACCCCGCGCGGAAACCCGGCGGCCCGTTCCGCCACCTGTCGCGGCCCGGTTCGCGACCGGTCGTCCTCAGTGGCCGAACCCGGGTTCCTCGTGCGGACGCCCCTTCAGCTCATGGAAAGCCGGCTCGCCGGCCACCAGCAGCACACCGTCCCAGAGCCGGCCGGCCCGTTCGCCGCGCGGGATACGGGAGATCACCGGCCCGAAGAAGGCGATCCGCCGGCCGCCGGGCCCGTCCGCGGCGATGATCGGTGTGCCGACATGCCGCCCCACCAGGCTGATGCCCCGCTCGTGGGACTCCCGCACCGCGGCGTCGTATTCGGTGGACCCGGCGGCGGCGGCCAGCTCCGGCGGCAGCCCGGCGTCGGCGAGGATGTCCGCGGGATCGGCCCACTCGCCGCGCTCGTGGACCCGTACGCCGTACGCGGCGAAGAAGCGGTCCAGGGCAGCCGGGCCGTACCGTCGCTCCACCGCCGCGCACACCCGGACCGGCCCCCACAGGTAGCCCTCCGGGTCACCCTCGGGATCGTCCGGCCGTCCCTCGTTGAGGACCGACAGGCTCATGATCCGCCAGCGGACCGTCACCGGCCGCACCGCGGCCACCTCGACCATCCAGCGGGAGGTGATCCACGTGTAGGGGCAGCTCGGGTCGAACCAGAAGTCGACCTGCATCCGCATCGCCTCCGGTGGCCGGGCCGTCAGGATCCGTCGGCGAACGACAGGCCGCGGCCGGCCAGCTCCTCGCGCAGGATCGAGATGCTCTTCCGGCCCACGCCGTGGATCTTGAGCAGCTCGGCGGGGGTGGTGGTCGTCAGGTGCGCGAACCGGGTGTATCCGTTCGCGGCCAGCTCCCGCGTCGCCACCTTGCCGATACCGCGCGGGAACTCGGTCTCCGGTGCGGGTTCCTGAGCTGTCATGACGGTGCTCCTTCCCTCGCGGACCGAGCCGGCGGGATCGGGGCCGGTGGGATCGAGGCCGGTGGGATCGGCCCGGCGGATCGGACCGGGTCGGCACCGCGAGACTATCGGCCCCCACCGACATCAACGGCACACCGACACGAGGGCGCCCCACGCACCGGCCCGTCAGGTGGCGGCGTCGGATGACCGGGCGGCGGCGAGCAGTTCGATCCCGTCGAGGATGCGGTCGAGGCCGAACCGGAAGGCCAGGTCGGGGTCGCTGACCGCGTTGTACGCCTCCCCCGCGGCCGTACCGACCCGGTCGGAGACGACATACCGGCCCGGCTCCATGATCCGTTCGAGGATGGGGGCGTTGATCTCCCACCACTGCACGTCGGTGATCCCCGAGATCTCCTGGGCCCGGCGGGCTTCGATCGAGGCGCGGGCGGCGCTGGCGGCGAACCCGCTGACCAGCGTGACGATCTGGTCCATCTCGATGTCGCCGAAGCCGATCCCCTCGATCGCCCGCAGTTGCCACTCGTAGCGGTCGGCGCCGTTCGGGCCGATGAACGGCCGGTGGTGGGTCACCTGGAGCAGCCAGGGGTGGCGGTGGAACTCGTCCCAGAGTTCGCGGGCGATCCGGGCGAGCCGGTCCCGCAGCGGGCCGGTGAGTTCGGGGAGTTCGCGTTCGCCCTGCACCTCGTCGACCATCAGCCCGATCAGTTCCTCCCGGCCGGGCACGTACGTGTAGATCGACATGACGCCGAGGCCAAGCTTTTCGGCGACCTTGCGCATCGAGAAGGTCGTCAGCCCTTCGGCGTCGGCGACCGCGATCCCGGCCCGCACCACCTCGTCGACGGTCAGCCGCTGCCGGGGGCCGCGGGTCCCCTGCGGCTCGCCGAGCGTACGCCGCCACAGCAGCATGAGCGTCCGGTCGTAGTCGGGCGCCGCCCCGGGTTCGTTTTCCATAGGCGGATGCTACTCCGTGTGGTGTACGGTGATTCGGCGCAGTCACGCCGTACGGCGTACGGAGTTAAGGAGTCCCATGGCACGCGACCACTCACTGACCGCGAGCGGCCTTCGCAAGAGGTACGGCGACCTGGCCGCCCTGGACGGATTCGACCTGAGCGTCGAGGCGGGGACCATCCACGGGCTGCTCGGCCCGAACGGCGCCGGCAAGAGCACGGCGGTACGGGCCCTGACCACCCTCATCGACCTCGACGGCGGCACCGCCACCGTCGCCGGCCACGACGTGCGGACCGAACCGCAGGCCGTACGGCGCAGCATCGGGCTGGTCGGCCAGCACGCGGCGGTCGACGAGATCCTCGGCGGCCGGCAGAACCTGGTCATGTTCGGCCGGCTGTTCGGGCTGAGCAAGGCCGCCGCCCGCGCCCGCGCCGACGAACTGCTCCGCTCGTTCGACCTCACCGAGGCGGCCGACCGGCCGGTCTCGACGTACTCCGGCGGGATGCGGCGCCGGCTCGACATCGCGGCGGGCCTGATCCTGGCCCCGGCGGTGCTGTTCCTCGACGAGCCGACCACCGGTCTCGACCCGCGGGCCCGCAACGAGGTCTGGACCACCGTGCGTGGGGTCGCCGCGCGGGGCACGACGGTGCTGCTGACCACGCAGTACCTGGACGAGGCCGACCAGATGGCCGACCGGATCTCGGTGATGAACCACGGCCGGGTCATCGCCTCCGACACCCCCGACGCGCTGAAGCGCCAGCTCGGCGGCGACCGCGTCGTCGTCACCCTCCCCCGCCACGAACCGCTCGGGCCGGCGGCGGAGACCCTGGGCGCGGCGGTCGGTGGCACGGCTCTGGTCGACGCCGAGGCACACACCCTCACCTTCGAGGTGGGGCACGGTGTGGTGGGCCTCGCCGAGATCGTCCGCGCGCTCGACGCCGCCGCGATCGGCCCCGAGGACCTGCTGCTGCGCCGGCCCACCCTGGACGAGGTCTTCCTGTCCCTGACCGACGCCACCGCGGACCCCGCCACCCCGAACAACGCCGCCACGGGCGGCAAGGAGGTCGTACACCGATGAACACCCTGCGAGCCGGCTGGATCATCACCCAGCGGGATCTTCTGCACTGGGTCAGGCAGCCGTGGACACCGATCTTCAGCCTGCTGTTCTCGGTCGTGCTGCTGCTGATCTTCGGGCTGCTGTTCGGCGGCGCGATCGACGTACCCGGCGGCGGATACATCGACTTCCTGCTGCCCGGGATGCTCGCCCTCACGATGATGTTCGGCGTGGAGACGACGACGTCGGCGATGGCCAACGACGCCAAGAAGGGGATCACCGACCGGTTCCGGTCCATGCCGATCGGCAGCGCCTCGGTCGCGCTCGGCCGGGTCGGGGCGGACATGGCCAACTCGGCGGTCGAACTCGCCGTACTGATCGGCGGCGGCCTGCTCATCGGCTGGCGGATCACCGGCGATGCCGGCTCCGCGGCACTGGCCGTACTGCTGCTCCTGGCCCTGCGGTTCGCGCTGCTGTGGGTCGGCGTCTACCTCGGCCTCGCCTTCAAGGGCGACAGCACGACGATGGCGGTACAGACCCTCATCTGGCCGGTCGGGTTCCTGTCGACGGTGTTCGTCTCCGCCGAGACGATGCCGGGCTGGCTCGCCGCGGTCACCGTGTGGAATCCGGTCTCGGCGACGGCGACCGCCGTACGGGAGCTCTTCGGCAACCCGACCGGCGCGACCAGCGGAGTCCTCGCCGACCACGCCGTCGCGCTCGCCATCGGCTGGCCGATCCTGATCACGGCGGTGTTCCTGCCGCTGTCGGCGTACGCCTACCGCAAACTGCGGTCGTAGCGCCGTGCGGGGTCGTCGACGGTCGCCGACGACCCCGCCCCGGATCAGGTCAGGCGGTGACGCGCCCGGCGCCCGCGCCGGCCTGGACGATCGACTTCACGCTGCCCGGGGGGTCCATCGGGTACGTGTACGGGATGGCGGCGACGCCGCCGCCGGCGGTGCCGGAACCGGACCCGACGAACGTGTTGTTCCGGGCCACGATGTTGCCCAGCAGGGTGCCGTCGACGCCGCGGTGGAACGGGTCCTTGGTGTTCTCGAAATAGTTGCCCTCGACCAGCACCCCGGCCCCGAGCAGGGACCGGACGCCGTACGAGGCGACGCCGTCGTAGTAGTTGTTGAAGACGTGCACCGGGTTGCCGAAGCGGACCATCGGGTTGCGGGTGACGGTGCCGTCGAACCAGTTGTGGTGGTACGTCACCCGCAGCTTGCCGCGGTCCTGGGCGCCGTTGTCGTCGTCGTGGCCGAGCAACAGTGCCTTGTGGTGGTCGAAGATCCGGTTCCAGGAGACGGTGACGTAGTCCGACCCCTCCTTGATGTCGATGGCGCCGTCGGCGCCGTTCGACAGGGTCAGGTGGTCGATCCAGACCCGGCTCGACGCCTGGATGTTGATGGCGTCGTCGTTCCAGCCGCGGAAGGTCAGGTTGCGCACGATCACGTTGGTGGAACCCGAGATGTTGAGACCGCAGCCGACGATCGTCGCACCGGCGTTGCCGACGATGGTCTTGTTCGACCGTACGTTGAGCATTCCCGTGCACGAGATGGTGCCGGACACCCGGATCACCGCCGCCGCCGTACTCGCGGCAGCCGCGCGCAGCGCGGAGAGGTTGTCGACGGTGGTCGGGGCCGTGTTGCCGCCGCCGGTCGTGCCGCCGCCCTGGGCGGCCCAGCCGATCGGGCCGGCCGACGGCGGGCTGGTCGGTGGCGGTGTCGTGGGAGGCGGGGTCGTGGGGGGCGCGCTCGTCGGCGGCGGGGTCGTGGCGGGCGGGGTGGGGTTCACCGTCCCGGTGCAGGTCGTGCCGTTGAGGGTGAAGGCGGCCGGTGCCGGGTTGGTGACGTTGTTCCAGGTGCCGTTGAAGCCGATGTCGGTGCTGGCGTTGGTGGGCAGGGCGGCGTTGTAGCCGACGTTGGTGGCGGTGACGGTGCCGCCGGTGGCGCTGGCGGTGAAGCCCCAGGCGTTGGTGATGGTCTGCCCGGCGGGGAAGGTCCAGCCGAATCGCCATCCGTCGACGGGGTCGCCGAGGTTCCTGATGCTGATGTTGGCGGTGAAGCCGCCGGGCCACTGGCCGGTCGTGGTGTAGGTGACCTGGCAGCCGGCGGCCGCCTGGGCGGATACGGCGGTCAGCACGCCGGTGACGAGGGTGACGGTGAGAGCCGTGCCGAGAACGGCCACTACTCGTCGTCGGGTCGGGTTGCCTTTCACGTCTCGGGTCCTTCCTGGGTGTCGTGGAGCCGGTGGAGGAGACGGGCAGGGCTGGGCGACCCTCGCGGCCCGTCGGGTTGTAGACGGATCACCGACACCGACATAACAGCTTTTCCCGGCCCGGCTCGCGGGTGGAAACAGACCGATGTCCGTCACTCCACTTGGCCACAAGCGACAGTCGTGCCACGCTCCATCGCGTTTCGGTCCACCCGTCGTCCCGGACGGTGCCCGCGCGGTCGAAGGAGTCGACACATGGGAATTCGGCGCATCCTGGTCGGCACCGCCGTGGCCCTGCTCGTGACAGGTGGCATCCAGGCACCGGCGGCCGCCGACCCGACCACGGTCGCGATGCCGGTCGACGTCAACCCGTACCGGACCGGGATCGTGCTCGCCGCGGGCGAGGGCGTCACGGTGTCCGCGTCGGGTGTCATCGGCTACTGGAGCGGGTCGTTCGAATCCGGTGACGTCGTACCACCGGCCGGCCACCCGACGATCCGGCACCTCGGCAACGCCGTCGCACCGCAACTGCCGGCGCTGGCCCTGATCGGGCGGGTCGGGTCCGGCCCCTACCGCTACATCGGTGCCGGACCGACGACGCTCGGCGGCGTCGGCGAACTGGAACTGGTCATCAACGACGACGTCGCCGCCTTCCCCGACAACAACGGCACCTGGCAGGTGCTCCTCGACCCGACCGGCTTCGCCGACAGCGACGGCGACGGCGTCCCCGACGGCGAGGACCTGTGCCCCGGCACACCGGCCGGCGTCGACGTCGGCACCGACGGCTGCCCGCTGCTGATCGTGTCCGCCGGCGAGGACCGGCCCGTCGCCGGTTCCCGGACCACGAACCTCGGCGGCACGATCGTCGGCACCGCGACCGCGTCCGCCTGGCAGAAGGTGTCCGGGCCCGGCCGGGCCACGTTCGCCTCCGGCGCACCGGACACCGAGGTCGAGTTCTCCGCCCCCGGCAGCTACGTCCTGCGGTTCACCGCGGTCTCCGGCGCGGGCGGCAGCCCGAAGTCCGACGAGGTGACGGTCACCGTCCTGGACCGGTACGAGATCGAACTGAAGTCGTGGATCCCGCAGTTCTCCGTCGTCGACCCGTTCCACATCGAGCCGCTCGAACTGACCATCGCCGGCGGCGTCTGGACCGACCTCGGATCGCTGGACGTGCCGGAGGACTGCCGGCCGAAGTGGCGCAACGCCCGCATCCGGCTCGAGTCGTTCTTCTACGGCGACAACCACGTCGGCTACGGGCCGGACGGCGCCGCCCGGATCACCACGACGTTCGAGTTCCTCTGGGACGGCGCCAGCATGACCCGGCCCCGGCTGCGCGACGACCCGGCGCACAGCATCCGGCTGTGGACGTTCACGAACCTGGACACCGGCGTGATCCGCAACTGCCGCGAGTACGGCAACGAGACGGTTCCGGACCCGGCCGACTACAGCATCGACGGGAACACCTTCACGCTGTCCCACCGGCACGCCACCGACCTCGTGGCGGGCGCCCCGCCCCTGGAGGCCACCCTGGTCGGCACGTTCACCGACACCGACCTGATGCTCAGCACCGAGGTCACCGCGTTTCCCAGCCACGCCTACCGGGTCACCCGCAACGGCACCCGCCGGGCCACGAACGTGTTCGTCAACGCATCCTGCGTCGAGACGATGGGTCCGGTCGGGGCGGTCAACCTCGCCACCGGGCTGATCACCTACGTCGAGAGCGAGGGTCCGTACCTCGTGCCGCTCGTCGGTCCGCGGACGCCGAGCGACATCGCCCCCTGCCAGCCGGCACCGACCCCGCGCTAGGCCGGCGGAACCGGGCGCGAAGCACCACGCGGGGTCGTCGACGGCTGTCGACGACCCCGCGCACCCCCGATCGGGTCGTGCCCGGAGCGCGATTCGAACGCGCACTGTCGCCGTCCTAAGCGGCGTGCCTCCTGCCGTTGGGCTATCCGGGCGTGCCCTCGGCGCGATTCGAACGCGCACTGTCGACGTCCTCAACGTCGTGCCTCTGCCGTTGGGCTACGAGGGCGGGCCTTGGGGGGCGCTGAAATGAAAGCCGCCCGCTCCCGGGGTCGGGGCGGGCGGCGCGCGGATCACTGTCCCGCGCTAGCCGACCCACCGGCCCAGGTCGTCTCCGGCGAGCGGTAGGACGAGGGCCGTGGCGGCCAGTCGGGTGACACTCCCGTACATCGTCATCGCGTTCCCCTCCCTGGTCACCCCTATCCGGTGCTGACCAGTACGTTCGGGCCGGTGCCGGCCCTCGCAACGGATTAAGGAATCCACTGTGGCCGGTGTCGACGACTTGACGGGCTCCTGATCAGCCGGGCGGGACAGGCTCGCGACGTACCCGGCCTGACCGGCCGGGCGGCGTCTACCGGGACGGCATGAACTTCAGGTGTGGCCGCCGCCGCAGCCGTACGCCCGCCGCCACGGCCACCAGCGCGGTCAGCGCGACGGTGAAGACGACGCCGTGCAGCAGGCCCCGGTCGAGGTATCCGGAGTCGGTGTGGTCGATGGCGTACGTGCCGATCTCCCGGCTGAACCAGAACGGCAGCGCCCGTGACGCGGTGGCCGCCGGGTCGGTCATCATCTGCAGCCCGACCACGATGAGCAGCACCAGGGTGCCCTCGAGTTCGCGGGGCAGGACGGCGCTCAGGGCCAGCCCGAACGGTGCCGCGACCGCGACGGTCAGCAGCATCACCACGGCGATGGCGCCGTAGCGCACGTCGTGCTGGTCGACGAGGATGAGCAGGTAGTACGGCAGCGACAACAGCAGCCCGACCGTCCACAGTGCCAGGAGCCGGCCGAGGACGAGGTGCCGGCTGCCGTAACCGGACAGCCGCAGCCGTGGCTCGATGGGCCGGGCCGCGCTGCCGGCGAACAGCGCGGCGGTGCTCAGCGCCCAGCCGAGCCCGAGGCAGACGAACCGGATCGACTGGCCGAGGTGGTCGCCGCGCCGGCTGAGGTAGAAGGCGAGCGGCAGCACGGCGAGGACGACGAGCACGGTACGCCGGCGGGCGATCTCGCGCAGGGCCAGGTCCGCGGTGGTGAGGATCTTGTTCATGCGACCCGCTCCCGGTCGGGGGTCAGGTCGAGCACGATGTCGACCCGGTCGAGTTGGTTGAGCAGGTGGGTGACGACCACGACGGCGGTGCCGGCGTCGCGCCACCGCCACACCTCGTGCCAGAAATCGAGGTAGGCGCCCCGGTCGAAGCCCTGGTAGGGCTCGTCGAGCAGCAGGATGTCGGGTTCGCCGAGCCGGGCCATGACCAGGTTCAGCTTCTGGCGGGTGCCGCCGGAGAGTTGGCCGGCGAGACGGCCGCGGTCCGGCTCCCAGTCCAGCCGGGCGGCGTGCGCCCGGCCGGCCCGGCGGGCGGCGGGCCGGTCCAGGTCGCGTCCGGTGCCGATGAGGACGAAGTGCTCGTCGGGAGTGAGGAACTCGCGGGTGCCGCCGTCCTGCGGGCAGTAGCCGAGGCTGCCGTACGCGTGCACCTCGCCCCGGTCGGGGCTGACGAGGCCGGCGCAGATGCGCAGGAAGGTGCTCTTGCCGGCACCGTTGGCGCCGACGACGGCGGCGATCTGGCCGGCGCGTACGGTCAGGTTGACGTCGCTGAGGACGCGGTGCCGGCGGTAGCGCTTGCTGATCCCGCGTACGTCGAGCCGGACCGGGCCGGGTGGCGGGCGCCGCGGGGCGGGTGCGGCGGCACCGATGCTGTCGGCGACGTCACGGGCGTACGACCCCGGTGGGCCGAACGCCGACAGCGGCGGCTCTCCGCTGTCGCGCAGGTGGGTGGCCGCCTCGGCGACGACGTGCCCGGCGAGGTCGGGGCCGACGCCGTGCCGGCGCAGTTCGCCGACAAGGGCCGCCAGCCATGCATCCTGGTTCACCGCGCTGGTACCTCCCGTAGTATCGCGCCGACCCCGCCGGCGAACCGGCCCCAGTCGGCGGTGGCCTGCCGCAGCACGTCGTGGCCGGGTCCGGTGATCCGGTAGTACTTGCGGGCCGGGCCGGCTTCGCCCTCGCGCCAGTCGGCGGCGATGAGTCCGGCCCGCTGGAGCCGGAGCAGGACCGGGTAGAGGGTCCCGCCCTTGACCGGCCCGAGGCCGGCCGCCTCCAGCGCCTGCGACAGTTCGTAGCCGTACGACTCGCGCCGGGCGAGCATCGCCAGCACGCACAGGTCGAGGACTCCCCGTAGCCATTGGGCGCGCCGCTCCTGATTCACGCGCAAGAAGATAGCACGACCAGCTAGCTGGTCGTGCTATCTAGCCGCGATCGGCCGGTGACCTCAGGCGCCGGGACCGGCCGGCGGGAACGGGACCTGCGCCAGGACCGGGATCAGGGTCTCCTCCTCGTACGCCAGGTGCGTGGTCAGCTCGCTCGACATCCGGTCCAGTTCAGCCCGGAACCGCACCGGGTCGGCGGTGGCGACATCGGCCAGCAGTCCCTCCAACTCGCGGCGGATCCGGTCGACGGTCACGTGTTCGGCCCGCAGCCGCTCGATGACCGACGCGAGATGCGGATACCCCTGCTCCAGCCCGGGCAGCATGTGCCCGTCCTCGCCGGTGTGGTGGAAGTGCAGGGACTGGCAGAACGCCAGGCAGTGCTGCCGGATCTGCATCCCCAGCCCGACCGGCGGCGGCCCGTCGGTGGCGTGCCGGGCCGCGAAGTACGCGTCGGTCTCGGCCCGGGTACGCGCCAACTGGTCCCGCAGCCAGTCGTGGATCTCCATGAGCTTGTCGGCCAGGTTGGCCACCTCGCGGTCACCCGCTTCCGAGTGCACCCGGTCCAGCACCACCACCGGAATCCGCCGGCTCGTGCGGGCCTGGTAGTCGCCGTACCCGGGCTCCTGTGCGACGACGTGGGCGAAGAGCCGGTCGCGGTCGGCGCCCTGCGCGGGCACCGCGACCGCGTCGAACGTCTCGGTCCCGACCTCGACCCGGACCATCGGGTTGGCGATCAGGTTGTGGTACCAGGCCGGATGGCGGGGCGAACCACCGGCGGACGCGACGACTAGCAGCCGGTCGCCGTCACGGACGAAGCCGAGCGGGCTGATCTGCCACCGGCCGGACCTCGCCCCGGTCGTGGTGAGCAGCAGCAGGTCGCCGCCCTCGAACGGGCCGCCGACCTTTCCGCCGTTGGCGCGGAACTCCTCGACGACCGGCCGGTTGAAGTCACTGATCTGCGGTTCAGGCTGCATGTAATGCGCGGGGATTTCGGACAAGGTACTCCCTCGGTTCGAATGGACGACGGACCCCGGGGCGCGGTCGTACGGCCGGCGGCCGTACGGCATGCGGTGCTGTGCGCGGATGGCACGGACGCACGCGGGCATCCGTCGTGGGGTTGAAGATCGGGGTGCAGGCGAGCGCGGCCGGGCGTGGCACACAAGGGCCACGCCGACGTGGCGGCGTTACGCGAGCGGCGTGTGTGGACTCACGATTCGCTCCCCGGGACCTGACAGGCGCCTCCATGCAACCGCCGTCGTCAGACGGTTCGCACGCGACACGACACAGATTCTAGCGCCCGCCCGGGCAGGCTCCCAGGGCGGACGCCGGCCCGCCCCGCCTATAGTCACGGGGATGTCGCGCCGGATCCTCGCCGTACTTCTGTTGCTCGTCGCCTTCGCGGCCCTCGTGGCCCAGCGGATGTTCCCGTTCCTCGCCGACGCGCCATGGGCGCTACGGACGGCGGTGACGGTCGTCGGCGTGGTGTGTCTCCTGGTCGCGGTGAGCCTCTGGCTGCGCGGGCTCGCGGGCCGCGGGCGGGAGCGGTAGCCGGGCGCGCCCCACAAGGGGAACGCCCGGCCCCGGGCTCACCGGAACTCGTGCACGACCTCGATCAGGCCGACGATGTGCCGGTTGAACTCGTCGAGTTCCTCGGCCGGCACCCAGAGTTCGAGGATGTCGCGGCCGCCGACCTGCTGGACCGGGTAGCGGGCGGCGAACTCCGCGTCGACCTCGAACCGGGTGACGAAGCCGGCGCCGGAGGCCGGCACGTTCCAGTCCCGGGCGATCATGATGGCGTACTGCTCGTTGAGGACCGGGTAGAAGATCGGCTGGTCCGGCCGGCGCGGCGGCCACGCCGTCCAGCCCGAGGCGCGTACGAGGTCGAGCTCCTGCGGGCCGGTCGGCCGCCACAGCGTCATCGTCTCGGTCATCGCGCCCTCCTTGCCGGTCGGGGCAGGCTACCGGCCGGGCGGACGCCCGGACCAACGGTATTGACGCTGTGGCGACGGGGTGCGTCGGCTAGCTGACGGCCATCTCCCCCAGGTCGGACCAGTCGTCCTGGTCGACCGACTGGCTCACGATCTTCGGGGTGGCCTGAAGGTATGCCGGCAGGTCCTGCTGGGCCTGCCGGAAGTGCGCGGAGTTCACGTGGGCGCCGCCCGCGTCGCCGTCACGGAAGGCCTCCACAAGGACGTACTCATTGGGGTCGTCGAGGCTGCGGGACCAGTCGAACCAGAGGCAGCCGGGTTCGGCCCGCGTCGCCCGCGTGAAGGGTCCGGCGATCTGCGGCCACTGGTCGGCATGCTCCGGCTTGATCAGGAACTTCGCGGTAATGAAGATCATGCTGTCATCCTCCCCCACACCGGCCGGCGGATCAGCCCGACGTACCAGGGCGCTCGTGTCACGGCCGCTAGCGGGCGGGGCCGCGCGCCTCGCCGTGCTGGAGATAGGCCAGTACGGCGAGGACCCGCCGGTGCCCGCTGTCGCTGGGCGGCAGCCCGAGCTTGGCGAACACGTTGCCGATGTGCTTGCTCACCGCGCGTTCGGTCACCACCAGCGTCCGGGCGATCGTCACGTTGTCGCGGCCCTCGGCCATCAGCCGCAGCACCTCGAGTTCGCGCGGAGTCAGCGAGGCCAGCGGGTCGTCGCGGCGCCGGCTCATCAGCTCCGTCACCACCTCCGGGTCGAGGGCGGTGCCACCGGCGGCGACCCGCTCCAGCGCGTCGAGGAACTCGTCGACCCGGCCGATCCGGTCCTTCAACAGGTAGCCGACACCGCTCGCGCCACCGCTGAGCAACTCGGTCGCGTACGTCTCCTCGACGTACTGGGACAGCACCAGGACCGGCAGGCCGGGCACCGCCCGGCGGGCGTCGAGCGCGGCCCGCAGGCCCTCGTCGCGCAGCCCCGGCGGCAGCCGTACGTCGACGACGGCGACGTCCGGACGGTGTTCCAGGAGGGCGGGCAGCACCTCGGGGCCGTTGACGACGACCGCGACAACCTCGTGGCCGGCGGACGTCAGCAGGAGAACGAGGCCCTCGCGCAGCAGGGCGTTGTCCTCGGCGATCACCACGCGCACGGCAGTCCTATCTCGATCACGGTCGGCCCTCCGGCCGGGCTGTTCACCCCCATCGTGCCGTCCAGGGCGGCGACCCGGCGCCGGATGCCGAGCAGGCCGCTGCCGGCGGACTCGTCGACCCCGCCCCGCCCGTCGTCGCGGACGAGGATCGTCAGCGTATCCGCGTCCTTCGCCAGGCGGACCGTGGCCGTGGTGGTGCCGCTGTGCCGGGCCACGTTCGTCAGCGACTCCGCGACGACGAAGTACGCCGCCGCCTCGACCGCCGCCGCCGCCCGCGCCGGTGGCAGCCCGTCCACCTCGACGGCGACGTCCAGCCCGCTGCTGGCGGCGAGCGCCCGTACCGCGCCGACCAGGCCCCGGTCGGTGAGGATCGGCGGGTAGATGCCGCGGATCACATGCCGCAGCTCGGCGAGCGCCTGCTCGGCCTGGTCCTGCGCCTCGTCCAGCAGCTTGCGGGCGTGGTCCGGGTCCCGGTCGTACGCCCGCCGGGCGAGACCGACCCGCATCGACAGCGCCACCAGGCGTGCCTGGGTGCCGTCGTGCAGGTCCCGTTCGATCCGCCGCAGTTCGGCCCCGTGGGCCGCGATCGCGGCCGCCCGGGTCTCGGTCAGCTCGGCCACCCGCTCGGCGAGCCGGTCGTTCGGCGACGGCAGCAGCAGTGCCCGCGTCCAGGCGGCGTCGAGACCGGCGAGCCGGTCGATGACCGGCAACAGCAGCGGCGGCCGGCCCAGCAGACCGGTCCACACCCCGTCGACGAGCACCGCGAACGGCCACACGGTCAGCGCGGCGCAGGCCAGGCCCAGCCCGTAGAGCAGGTGCCACAGCAGCCAGCGCAGGTCGCGGCGGGTCCCCGGATCGGTCAGCGCGGTCCGGACCCGACCGCCGAGCGGACCGGTCAACGGCAGGTAGCGGGACGGGATCTCGACCCCGCCGTACGTCGCCACCTGGCGCCGCTTGAGCCCGGCGAGCCGGCGCAGCAGCAGCACGGTCTCCGGCAGTACACCCGCGCCGACCACGGTAAGGCTGATCATGGCGGTGAACAGGATCAGCCCGAGGAAGGCGTAGGAGACCAGGGCCAGCCCGGCGGCCCCGAAAAGGCCGTACGTGGCCCGCCCCGCCTGCTGTAACGCCGTACGCATGGGGCCAGGCTATGTGCCGGATCCGGGATTGCCGGTGGGGCGGGCTTCCCCGGCATGGTGTAGCGGGCTACACCATCGGTTCGGGAGTGGGGGCCATCGCCGGGCACTCTGGCCGGCGGCAGACTCGGACATGTCATCGCCCACCGCATTCGAGAGGAACCTGCCGCCGTGAAGAACCTGCTCTGGGTCACACTCGTCATTTCGGCCGCCGCCAACGCCGCCACCAACCTGTTCGTGCCGGGCGGGGCGGGACAGATCACACTGCAGCTCGTCACCGGACTCATCGCGGTCGGCTCGATCGCCGGCCTGGTCACCGCCCACCGCCGGCGCGCCTGACCTCGCCGGTCCGGGCCACCGCCGAGGCGGCCTCGGGTACGGCTCTCCGGGCCCCCGCGGCGGGGCCCGGACCGGTAGGTTCCCCGACGTGTACGTCGGCGACGACCCCTCGCTCTCCCCCCGCCTCCACCGGTTCCTGGCGGAACGCGCCCGGCGGCTGCCGCACACGACCGAGGCCCGCATCCGGTCCGCCGCCGCCATGACCGTCGACGGCCGCGACGAACCGGCACCCGAGGAACTGGTCACCGCGATGGTCCGGTTCGAGGAACGCTTCGGCGGGCTCCGCTACGCCGTCATCGGCAGCAACGGAATGGAGTACGGGCTCGACGGTGTGCCCACCGGCCACCACAGCCCGCTCGGACCGGCCCTCCCCGGCATCTTCGACGGCGACCAGACCTGGGGCATCGACGTCCTCGCCGACGGCAGGACCGCCATGGGACCGGGACGGTGGCCCTACCGCATCATCGACCGGTCCGTCGACCAGCGGCTGGAGAAGCACGCCCTCCTGGTTGCGGTGCGGTCCTGGCCGCACCGGACCTTCACCTGTTCCACCCCGCCGGAGGTCCTGCCGGTCGTCGACGAGGAACGGCTCCCGCCACCCGTGCCCGAAGCGACCGGGCCGGCCGACCTGTGGTGGGGCGACGACTCCACCGCCATCCAGATCACACTGAGCGGCTGGCCACCAGGACAGGACCGCTGGACCGTACGCTACTTCGCCCGTACGCCTCGGCGGGCGGCCGACGCCAACCCGACCGTCTACGCGGCGATCAGGCACGAAACCGTCCCCGCCCACTGGTGCGCACTCTGCTCTCACGACATCGCTCCGGGCACGACGTGTCCTCCGGCGCTCGACACGAACGATCGTCACCGCCGGGGCCGGCCATGACGTCGATGTCCCGGTGGCCCGTGCTCGCGCCGGTGGTCGCGGTCGGTCTGCTGCTGCTCGGCCTGGCACTCAACGCCGCGACGACCATCTACGAACTCGCGCACTGGGACGTCATCTACTACGTGCCGCCAGAGGAGGCGGCCAACCGCAACGGCCTCGTAGACCTCGTCGGCATCGTTACCCGCGAGACGTCGCTGGCCGTGTCCGGCGTCGCCGCGGTCGGCCTGCTCCTGTCGATGGTGGGGCTCGTCCGCGGCCAGCGGTGGGCATATGTGGCGACCTGCTTCCTGGTCGGCCCGTTCGTGTACTGCTGCGGCGTGGTGTTCGCCGGCGGCAGGGGCTCGTTCGAGGGGACGATGGCCGACTCGAGCGGGACCGCGCCCGTTCAGACCCTGCCGACCTGGTTCCGCGTCGGCAACACCGTCGGGCCGCTCCTGATCTTCGGCGCGGCGATCGCCGTCCTGGTCCTGCTGTTCCTCCCGCCGATCTTCCGGCGCTTCCACCCGCCGCCCGGCCGTCCCCCGACAACGGTTGACGCGCCGGCGGCGAACCGCTGACCGTTTCAGCGCCCGCCTTCTGATCCTGACCTGACCCTGCCGATGGACCTGCGGCTGCTGCTACCGGCCGACGGCGCCGACGCACGGCCGTTCGCCTGGCGGCTGCGTGTCGAGGGCAGGGACGACGCATCGACCGGGTGCTCGTGGTGGCCGCTGCGGGCGCGGTCTCGCTCACGCCCGACGGGGCCGCTGCCGTGGCGGTCCGGGTCGACGCGTTCGGCTTCGGCGAGGTGACCCTGTCGTCGGCTGCGGCGGCGTCGGTGACCGCTTGCGGCGGCGACGGCTCGGTCTCGACCACTCCGGTGCCGCCGTTGGAGAGGAATCTGTCCGGCCCACCGGGCGACACCCCTGCGACCCGGATCGTGCCGTAACAGCCGGGTTCTCGTTGCCCAACCGGAGTCGTCCGGTCGAACGAGTTGGGCAACTGGACGCTGCCCTGGTGGAGTCGGGTTGGCCAACGGGCTTCAGGTGACCGGGGGTCCCGCTCGTTGGTCCGGCAACCAGGTGGTTGCCGGGCCAACTGGTGGGCCCAGTTGGCTCCCGGTTGGGTACCTCGGTGTCGGTACTGCTGGCGTGAGGCACCTCACCGGTCCTTGTAGGACGGAAGCCGCCGGATCCGGCGGGCTCCGGCGCGTTGCCAGCGCGGGTTGCCGGCCTGCACGCAGGCGTACGAACAGCGCGGGTGGGCCGCACCGTCTCGATGCGGTCCGCTGCCAAACGAGGGAACGGTTCGACGGTCACCTGCCCGCGGCCACCGACATCACGCAGTCCGTCCGACAGACCACCACGCCCGCCTCACCGGGGCTGACCAGGGGTAGGCAAACCCCTGGGCAGGACCCTGGGCAAACCCCTGGGCAAACCCCCAGGCAGGCACTCGTCGTCACCAAAGGGCACCATCCGGCCCAACTGTGCAGGTAGCGGCCCATGATCAACGATCATGGGCCGCCCCTAAACATCCCCTCGGGGGATACTCTCCCGACCGGGGGCAGCAGCAAAAGGCCGAGAAGCACCCGGCACCGACGCGTCACCTGTCGCCGATCCCCTCCGCACGGTCCCGGGCCGCCCTGACGGCTCCGACACCGCGACCACCACAACCCGACCTACGACCAGGCCCGCCCGAAAGACACGGATGAAACCACCGCCCCGTCCGTGGACACGCACCGAACCACCCCAGCCGGCACGACAACACCCGCCAACAGGCCCCGACGGCGCCCCCACCGAGATCACCACAGCACGACCACGCTAGGCCGGTTGGATCGACGAACTATCGTGGAATCTCTCCTTCAGAGACCCACACAGCAACACCCGCACGCAGCGTGCCACCGCACACCCGTCGCACACAGCCCACCCGCACACCGCCGGTCGGCGCGACCATCCACCCCGGCAGCACGCACACACCACGACCACACCCACCCCTCAGCAACACACGCCAGCTGGCCCCGGACACACTCCGACGCACACCGCCAGCCACCACCACACACACCGACGCCGGCCGCCCAACCAGAAGCCCCCGGCGACACACACGCCCAACTCCACGACCGCCCATCAACCACGAACTCCCGCTGTGCAGCGGCCCTCACGGCACAGTCCGCGCGGCGGGGCCACCTCGGCACACCCCCGCCTCCACCGGCTGAGCGGCCGGCAACTTCGGCACGACGATCCGCCGGGTCAGAGCCGCTTGTGGAAATGGTGTTTCGCCGTCCCGTCCGGCATGCCAGGGGTGCGGCCGACCTCCCGGTAACCAAACCGCAGGTAGAAACCGGGCGCCTGGAAGGACATCGTGGCCACCACGACCCGGTCACACCCGCGCCGCCGGATCTCGTCCTCGGCGGCGGTGAGGAGGCGCCCGCCCCAGCCCTGCCCACGCAGGTCGGATGCCAGCCACAGGGACGTGATCCCGCCGCAGCCGCCCCAGGTCCAGCCGGTCAGCCCGCCCTGAAGGACGCCGTCGTCGTCGAGCAGTCGGATCGACAGCGGAGTCTGGTCGTCGGAGGCGACAGCCGCGTTGTTGATAGCGTCCAACTCGTCAGACAGGCGCTTCTCCAGCTCGGGATCTTCGGTGCCGAAGGCTAGTTCTGCCACGGCAGGAGTGTCCTACATCCACGGGGACGGAACAGGCATGAGTGTGAGCGCGCCGGGTGGTCCGGGCCGACGACGGCCCGTGGCACCGCCGCCGCTGACCCGGGTGGACCTCGGCGAGGTGCCCTACGACCGCGCGATGGCGGACATGGACGGGTGGGTACGCGAACGCCGCGAAGGGCTGGCCGGTGACCGGCTGTTCCTGCTCAGCCATCCGCCCGTGGTCACCTACGGGCGTACGACGAATCCGGCGGACCTCGTCGGCCTGCCTGCGGACGTACCGACGGTGTTGGTCGACCGTGGCGGTCAGGCCACCTATCACGGCCCCGGCCAACTCGTCGGCTACCTGGTGCTCGGCCTGCGCGAGCGCGGTCCCGGCGACGTCGTACGGTGGGTCGAACACGGCCTCGTCGCCGCGCTCGCCGATCTGGGCTTCGCCGCCGTTCGCCGGGACACGCCGCGCGGCGGCACCAGTCTCGTCGGTGTCTGGACACCGGACCATCGCAAGATCGCATCGATCGGGATGCGGGTCCGGGGCACCGTCACCAGCCACGGCTTCTCCCTCAACATCGACCCGGACATGGCCGTGTTCGACTCGTTCACCTCGTGCGGTCTGGCCGACGTCACGATCACCTCCATCAGCCGGCTCGCCGAGGAGCAGCGGGTGCCGGTGCCGTCGGACGCCGAAGTCCGCGACGCGGTCGCCCGCCACCTGGGCGCTCAGGAGCCCGGTCCGGATCAGCGGACGTAGACGACGGTCGCGTCGTCGCCGCGCTTGTTACGCGGCCAGCGCAGGCACGACGGGTCGGTCGCCTCCGCCGCCCGGACCCGCCGGATCAGCTCGGCCGGTCCGTGGCTGTCGAGTACGTCGAGCACCGCCGGCCAGTCGAGCAGCCCGAACGGGGTGACCAGCCGGGCCGCCCCGTCCGTCAGCAACGCGAACCGTCGGACCGTGTCGAGCGGCACCGACCCGGTGACGGCGTACGCCGCGGCGGCCGGATCCGCGGCGGCGACCCAGTACCCGCCGGGCCGGTTGCGCGCCGCCAGCTCGGCGTGCTTCATACGCAGCAGGGCGGCCTGCTTCTCGGCGGACCCGAACGGATAGCGGTCCGCCTCGGCACGTTCGGCCGTCGCCGTCCGGTCCACCCGGTCGTCGGTGACGACCCGAACACCGTCGGCGGTGTCGATGGCCACCGTGACGTCACCGAGAACGAGATACTCGAGCACGTCGTCGTCGAGCCGTACGACAGCCACGCCGGCCGACGGGGTGCCGGGGTGGGTCAGGTCGCACCCACGATGCCGGTCCGCGGTGGCACGGATCCCGTCGGCGAGCGCGTCGTCGAGGCGTACCCGCCGGTCGGCCGCCAGACCGGCGACCGTCGACCCGAGAGACGCGGCGTACCAGGCGACACCGTGCCAGCAGCCGGTTCCGGTGCGGGCGGTCGCCCCGTCGAGTACGACCATGAACCGGTCGGTCGCAAAGGCCCAGTCCTCGTTCGGGGTTCGGGAGGCGCCCGCCTCCGAGGCGACGTCTACTCGCACAGACAGCATCCTTCGCCGTGACACGACCGCACCACAACCTCAGCGCGGCGCTCGCGGCTGAAAGGGGGTGGGGTCACGGCTACCTGATCCAGTCCCGAGGTATACAGGGGACCCTCCCACCCACCCGTTACCTCTCAGTGAGCTTTGGTGAGCTCACGATCGGTAGTCCTGCCTTGCGGCGGGACGGTCCCGGTCTGACCGACTGGTGTCGTGCCGGGTTCACGCTTCACGGCCACCCGCCCGCGTACGCGGGTCT
>NZ_JBFAKM010000014.1:0-15453 GCF_040655695.1 Polymorphospora sp. NPDC050346
TTGTACGCCAACTGGCGGCGGATCTCCGCGAAACCAGCGTCGGCGACATGCCTGGCCAGCTTGCGGTTGGCGAGCATGCCCGAGACGTTGAGGTCTTCGACCACGACCGTGCCGACAGTGGCGGCGATGCGGGTGGTGAGCTTGTGCAGCCCGTCGCGGCGCAGGTTCGCCACCCGGGCGTGTGCCCGGCCGAGCCGGCCTGCCGCACGTTCCCACCGCTTCGACGCACGTCGGCCGGCGCGCCGGTCCGGGCCAATCTTGCGGGACAGCGCCCGGCCGAGCGTCCGCATCCGCCGCTGCGCGGTCACCAGGTGGCGAGGACTGTCGACCAGCTCCCCGGTGGACAGCACCGCGAGGTGCCTGATACCGACGTCCACGCCGACCACGGTGCCCGGCCGGACCGGAGTACGGGCGGTGCGCTCGACCTCGACGGTGAACGACACGTGCCAGCGTCCGCCGTCACGACGCACGGTCGCGGACATGATCCGCGCCGTGCCCACCTCGAGGCGGCGGGCCAGTTTGCGGGCAGACTCGTGCAGCTTCAACCGGCCCAGCCGGGGCAGCACCACATGCATCCGATCGGCCTCGACCCGGATCGCCCCGGTGGTGAACCGCACAGACGGTGTGGTGCGCCGACGGGACGCGAACCGGGGAAAGCCCACCGGCCGGCCGGCTCGCTTACCCGACCGGGAGTCGGCCCAGCTCTTCAAGCCGCGAGCGAGTGCGTCGAGGCCGGTGTTGAACGCCTCCTTGGACACCTCGGACCACCACGGCGCCACCTCGGGCTTCGCCGCGTTCCACGCCCGCCGCAACGCCGGGAGCGTCCACGACACCGTGGGGGTCAGTAGCTCGTCGGGAACACCGTAGGTGCGTTCGGCCGCGCGCTGATCCATGACGGCCTTCACCCGGGCGAGAGCCCAGTTACGGGCGACCCGAGCCGCACCGGCATGCGCGTACACGTCACGTTCCTGCGTGGCGGTCAGGTCGAGGGCGAACCGGTACGCCTGGACCGTCTTCACCCCGGGTCCCCGGTGACCGCCTCGACCGCGCGGCGGACACGGTCCGCGGCGGCACGGCGGCCGTACAGGCGGACGCACAACGATGTCAGGATCTCGGTGACGTCGCCGACCAGGTCGTCATCGACCCCGGCCGGATCGACCACCAGCAGTCGGCGCCCCTGCGCGGCCAGGGCAGCTTCCACGTACTCGGCACCGAACCGGGCGAACCGGTCCCGGTGCTCGACCACAACAGTCGTCACCCGCGGGTCGCGCAGCAGCGCCAGGAACTCCTTGCGGTGCCCGTCCAGCGCGGAACCGACCTCGGTCACCACACGGTCCACCGCGAGGTGCTGTCCGGTGGCCCAGATGACGACCCGCGCGACCTGCCGGTCCAGGTCAGGTTTCTGGTCGGCCGACGACACCCTGGCGTACACCACCGTCTGCCCGGCCCCCGCGGTCACGCCGGTCAACGGTTCACCAACCATGATCAGCCGACCCAGCCGGTATGCGGGAACAGGCAGCGTGCCGGACTCGTACCGCCGTCGCGCGGTCGCATACGAGATACCGGTGGCCGCCGCCCACTCCTTCAGATTCACCACGTGAACTATAGCGGGCTAGTGATCACTACTGACGATCGAATGGCCATCAGTTGTCATCCCCTGGTCGCGCTGGTCGAGTTGCATCCAGCGGGCTGGCTCGGCCAGCGCCTCGAAACCCAGCTTGGCGTAGACCCCGTGGGCGTCGGCGGTGGCCAGCAGGATCCGGCGTACGCCCCGGGCGGCGAGCTCGTCACGAGCCGTCGAAACCAGCCACGTACCGAGGCCATGCCCGCGTTCGGCGCGGTCGACGAACACGTCGCACAGCCAGGCGAAGGTGGCGCCGTCGGTCACCACCCGGGCGAACGCGACCTGGGTCCCGTCGGTCGTCCGGTAGGCGGCGAAAACCGTCGATCCCATGATCGAGCGGGCGACCAGGGCCCGGGATCGGCCCTTGGCCCAGTAGGACTCGGTGGACAGCCACCGGTGGACCCGGTCGATGTCGATCCGGCGGGGGTCGTCGGAAAGCTCGTAACCATCGCCCCGGGTGATCGTCAGCACGCCCCGACGCTAGTCGTCACCGGGCGGGCCGGCGCGAGCCGATTACCGGATTGTGGCCCCGGTCGCGGTCCCCGCCGGCCGTCGCATCACCGGCGCTGGTCGTAGGTCAGTCGCGGTCCAGGATCAGCCCGAGGACCCAGGTGACCACGCCGACGAGGAGCGCGCCGAGCACGGCCGAGGGCCAGAACCCGTCGACGTGGAACGGCAGCCCCAGTTGGCCGGCGATCCAACTGGTGAACAGGAAGAGCAACCCGTTCACCACGAGTGCGATGAGGCCGAGGGTGAGCAGGTAGAAGGCGCAGCCCACGGTCTTGATGACCGGTTGCAGGACGGCGTTGACCAGGCCGAAGATGACCGAGACCAGCAGCAGTGCACCCACCGCCTCGCCGATCGACTCGGTGTAGAGATGGATGCCGGGGATCAGCAGCGTGGCGAGCCAGAAGGCCAGGGCGGTGCTGGCCAGCCGGATCACGATGCCTTTCAGGAGAGACATGCGCAGGATCGTGCCACGTCGTCGATCTTTGTCGGGATCCGCGTCCGGTCGATCCCGCCAGGTCGCGGGTTCACCGCCCGGCCGGCGGGCCGATCAGATCGGCCTCGACCGGGTCCCGTGACAGCGGCCCGGCTTCGGCCGGGCGCGGCCCGCCGGCCGGAATCGATGACAGCAGCCCGGTTTCGATCGAGGTCGGGGACAGCAGCGCCCAACGCAGCCGGTTCCGGCTGACGACCCCGATCATGTCGGCCCGGATCCGGGGCAGCCAGTCCGCCGACGTACCCAGGCCCAGCGTTGATCCGACCAGGGCTGCCCCGTCCGGCGGTAGCCGTTGGAGCAGGACGAGATCGGCGCCGGCCAGCGTGCCGGCGTCCGCTGCGGCGACCTCGTCGCGGACCACCAGGCTGGTCGTCCACGGTCCGTTCACCGCCGCGGCGTCGACCGGACCGCTGTCGACCACGACCAGGACCGGGCGCAGCGGTGCCGCCGGTGGGCCGGTGACCGGCTGCCCCGGCGCGACCAGCGTCAGCAGCCCGTCGCGGGCGCCCACCCCGCGTACGAACGGTTCCCACGTCCCGGGCCGGTCGGTCCGCACGACGACCCGGACGCCCAGCGCCAGCACGCGCAGGGTGATCAGTTGTGCCACGGTGACCCCGCCGACCAGCATCGCCAGGGTCGGTTCGGCCCGGAAGACGCGGACGACCAGCGGGGCACCGTGACGGTCCGCACCCAGCACCAGCCCGGCGCCGCCAACCGGTGGGGCGAGGGCGGCGAGGACGGCGGATGCCACCGGTGCACCGGGCCGGCCCGGGCCGAAGCCGCCCAGTGGCAGCGTCGCGGCGAATCCCGGCAGCTGCTCGCCGTCGAGCCGGTCGGCCCGTGCCCCGGCGGCGGCGAGCAGTTGGTGCAGCAGCCGGGCCGCCGCGGACAGTTCGGTGGCGGAGCTCGCGGCGAGCCGTACGGCAAGCTCGGCCGGGACCGTGTCGGAGCCGGCGGTGGGGCGCGGCCCGGCGGCGACCGAGACGGTGGTCGCCGCCACCGGCAGGCCCAGCAGGGCGGGCACCAGCCGGCGGGTGGCCGGTTCGTCCGGGGCGGGCCAGCGGCGCAGCCGGAACGTCGCCTGCACCAGCCCACCGGTCGACACCGCCGGCCAGGTCTCGTGTGCCGGTGCGGTGCCGTCGAGGTGGGCCAGTTCGGCGAGTACGCGGGGCACCGCCTCGGCGGGCAGCGGCCGGGCCGGCGTCGGGGCGAGCCGCCGCCGGAGCCGGCGGATCTGGCTGGACAGGGTGCGCCGCAGGTCGTCGTCGGACCAGCCCGCGGTGCGCGGCACCCGGATCGCGAGGACCGTCCGCGCCGCGCCGGGCACCCGACCGCCGGTGAGTCGCCGGTAGGACGCCGCCGGCCCGTCCGGTCCGGCCCCTGCCGGCGGTGACACGGTGACCAGCACCTGGATCCGGACCGGCGGGGCGTCGCCGCCGGCCGGCGGCAACAGGGTCACCAGGTCGGGCACCGGCCGGGGCGGAGTGGCGAGCAGGGATGCCGGATCCTCCAGGACGAGGACGGCGGTGAGCCCGACGGTGTCGGCGACGAGCCCGATGCGGTCGCCGTCGAGGTCGGTGGCGATCACTTGGGCCCCTGGGGCGACCAGCCCCAGCAGGTCGCCCGGCCGGGGCGGGCTGCCGGTGGCGTGCCCCCGGGTCGCGTAGCGGGCGGCGACCAGGAGCCATTCGTACGCCCAGCGGCCGTCGACCCGTATCCAGGCGACGAGGGTGAGTGCGGCGCCGGCCAGCACGGCACCGGTGAGCGCGACCGGGCCGCTCCCCGCCGCGGCGACGGCCAAGGCGATTGCCGCCTGCACCGCGACCACCTGCCCGGCCCGTACGCCCAGCCGGTGCCCCCGGCCGGCGGGTGCGCGGACCGGCCCGGCCGGGGGCCCGCCGCCCGCGACGGTCATGGTCACCGCGATGGCCTCCCGTGCGTCGGATCCGTGACCCGCACTCCGATGTGGACGGGGGCGGTCGGTAGTGGCTTGGTGGCCTATCGTATTGGCCGGACCGAGCGGGAGGGGGCCCGATGCCGTCGCGGCAGGACCAGCTGCACTCGCACCAGTTCGCGGTCCAGCGGGTCGTTGCGGCGCTCGTCATGCGGGAGACCGATCCGGCACAGTCGCCGTTCCGGCGGGTCGCCGGCGCGACGCTGGCCAGTGTCCTCATCGCACTGATCGCGCTGGGCGGGATGGCCGTGTACGGCGTGCTCGCCGGCGGGAGCGGCGCCAACTGGCGCGATCCGGCCGCGGTGATCGTGGAGAAGGAATCCGGCGCCCGCTACGTCTTCCGCGAGGAGCGGCTGCACCTGGTCCTCAACTACGCCTCCGCACTGCTCATCGTCGGCTCGGCCGAGCCGAAGACGGTCCTCGTCTCGCGCCGGTCGATCGAGGGAGTGCCGCGCGGGACACCACTTGGTATCGCCGGCGCCCCGGATTCGCTGCCCGCCGCCGACCGGCTGTCGGCGGCGCCATGGACCGTCTGCTCGACGCCGACCGGTGCGGACGGGGGACGGGTGGCCCGGTCGACGCTGCTGGTCGGGGCCGAACCGGCGGACGGTGTGCCGCTGGAGGAGCGTGCGGTGCTCGGCCGGCACCCGGACGGTTCGCTGCACCTGGTCCGGCGCGACCGGCGGCACCTCGTGCGTGACGAGACGCTGGTGCTGACCGCCCTCGGCTGGGCCGGCGTCCGACCCGTACCCCTGGCGCCGGCCCTGCTCAACGCCCTGCCGGTCGGGGCGGACCTCGGGCGCATCCGGATCGTCGATCATGGACAGTCGGCCGGTGAGGTGCCCGGCGCCCGAATCGGCGAGGTGTTCGTGATCGCCAGCCAGGACGGTGGCCGGCAGTACGCGGTCGCCGGCCGCGGCGGCCTCGCCGGCATCACCCAGGTTCAGGCCGACCTGCTGCTCACCGCCTCCGGTCAGAACCGGCCGACCGAACTGTCCCAGGGACGGTTCGCCAGCCTTCCGCGGATTCCCGACCTGGTGCCCACCGGCGACGCGGCGCCACCGGCCACCACGCCCCGGTTGGCTGACGCCGCCAGCGGCGCCGTCTGCGGCGCCGTGCGCGACGAGACCGGCGGAACCCACGTACGTGTCGGCGTCACCGCTCCGGACGTGGACGAAGCCGTACGCACCAGCGGCCGATCGGAGCGCGGGGGTGCGCTCGCCGACCACGTGCTGGTGGTGCCCGGCCGGGGCGCGGTCGTCGAGGCCACGGCGGCGCCGGGCGCGTCCGGCGGCGCGATCTCCGTTGTCACCGACCTCGGCCGCCGGCACGTCGTGTCCGGTTCGGACACTCTGGCCATGCTCGGCTTCGGCGCGGTGCGCCCGCAGCGACTGCCGGCGAATCTGGTCGCACTGGTGCCGGCCGGGGCACCGCTCGATCCCGAGGCGGCGAGCGCGGCCGCCGCGCGTTAGCGGGTCGATTCCAGGGTTATCCACAGGCCAGCGGTGAGGGGTACCGCCTCCGCTTCCGTCCGGCTACCGTCAGCGACGAACCGATTCGGCCGCGCCGGTCCACTCTGGATCGCGCGGGACGTGCTGGATGTTCGGGAACGGGGGAAACGGGTGACGCAGACACAGGCAGAGGCCGCGGTGATGCGACAGACCGCGGACAGGTTCGAGCAGGTCGAGGAGTCGCTGCGCAGCATGCTCAACGGGCTGAAGGCAGACCTGGAGGTGCTGCAGACCGCCTGGCAGGGTGCCGGCGGACGCTCCTTCGAGCAGGTCAAGCAGCAGTGGGCGCAGAACCAGGATGCCCTCCAGCGGGCCCTGCGGGAGACCGCCGCCGGCGTCCGCACCGCGGGCCAGCGATACGAGGCCGCCGACGCCGAGGCGGCGGGCCGGATCGCCAACACCAACCGCGGCCTGACCCTGCCGCTCTGACCGGAGGTAGCCCCGATGCGCAACGATGACGTGCTGGTGGTCAGGTTCGGCCAGATGCAGCAGGCCAGCGCCGACATCCAGAAGGCGCTCAACACCCTGGGCGCACAACTCGACCAGCTCGAACGTGACGCCGCTCCGCTGGTCGCCAAGTGGGACGGCGAGGCGAGCCAGGCCTACCGGATACGCCAGGACCGGTGGCGGGCGTCGTCCGCGGAACTGCAGGCGATGCTCAGGGAGATCAAGGTGGCCCTGGACGACTCCGCCGCCGACTACCTGGCCACCGATCGTCGAGCGGCCGAACTCTTCAGCTAGCCGCTGGCCCGGTCCGCCCGCCGGCTCCGGTGGGCGGACCGTCGGCTCCGGTGGGTGGCCGGGCCGGTCAGGTGGGTGGCCGGGCCGGTCAGGATGAAGGTCGGTCAGGAGGGTGGTCCGGCCGGGCGCCAGCGCCGCCGGAGGCCCCGGGGCAGCACCACCGACAACAGCACCGCCGTGATCGCCACCGCCGCGCCCGCCCCGGCGAACAGCACCGCCCGGTCCCGGGCCCGGTCGCGCCGCTCCCGCTGCCCGGCGGTAGCCGGATCCACCACGGACCCCGGCAGAGCGGCCGGGGACTGCTCCCACGCGACCGCGCCGGTCTCGGTGACCGCACGGTGGGGGTTGACGACTCCGGCCCCGTAGCCGTCGGTGCCGCCGGCCGGTGCCGGGTCGGCCGTGGCGACGATCCGCGCGGCCACCTCGGCCGCCGACAGGTCCGGCCGGTACTCCCGAACTAATGCGGCGGTGGCTGCGACGAACGGTGCGGCGTAGCTCGTGCCGTCCTGCCGCCGGTGGCCGCGTTCCGGCGCTGCGGCGAGCACCCCGGCGCCCGGCGCGACCACGTCGACGTAGGCGCCGGTCTGGGAGAACGGGGCACGGCTCCCGTCGGCCGCGATCGCGCCCACCCCGAGCACCCCGTCATAGGCGGCCGGATAGGGGAGCGGGTCACCGTCGTCGTGCAGGTTGCCGGCGGCGGCGACCAGCACCACGTCCCGGGCGGCCGCGTAGGCGACCGCGGCGCGTACGGCGGGATCGTCGCGGTAGAGCACGACGGACAGGTTCAGCACGTCGGCACCACGATCCGTGGCCCACCGGATGGCGGCGGCGAACTGCCCGCCGTCGACCGTGCGACCCGACTCCTCACCGTGGACGATCTGCTGCTCGCTGATGCGTACCGGCAGGATCGCCGCACCGGGAGCCAGACCGCGAAACGGTGTGCCGCCGTGGGCGGCGGCCGCGATGATGCTGGCGACGGCCGTTCCGTGCCCCACGCAGTCGCGTCCGCCGTCACCGCCGGCGTCGAGTCGGTCGACGCCGCGCAGTACCCGGTCCGCGAGCTGCGGATGATCGCGATCGACGCCGGAGTCGATGACCGCGACGATCACACCCGCTCCGGTGGCCAGCGGCGCGAGGCGTTCGTGCCCGAATCGCTGTTGTGCCCACGGCACCTCCGTCGCCACCGGGCCGGCGGTCGGCGGGGCGGTGCAGGCCGGTGCCGCGACCGCGGCCGGTGGCGGCGCGGCGATGAGTACGAGGGCCGCCCCGACGGCCGTGCCGGTCAGTGCGAATCGGGCTGTGCGGCCGGGCATGACAAGACCTTTCGATTCGTGTCGGGTCCGGCACCGGATGTTATCGACGGACCCTCGACCGTGGTATCCGTCGCAGGCCATGCATCCTGATCTTGTTCCTACCTTGTAGGTTGTACGCGATGCCTGTGGCCTCTTCGCTGGAAGGGAGGTGGCCGTGACCGAATGGGAGCCGGCCACCGAGGCCGAGGCCGCCATGCGGGACGCTTTGCGCGCGAATGACCAGGAGCTTTACTTCCGGATCCTCGCACGCACCGAGCTCCTGCTGCCGGTCTCCGCCGACGCACTGGCCGGCCGTACGACGATGGGGTGGGGCACCTGGAGCACGGGTGGACGGACCCACGTCCTCGCCTTCTCCTCCAGTGACGCACTCCAGGCGTGCCTGGCCGACAACGCGAGTTCGGCCCGCCGGGTGCCTTACCACGAGTTGGCCAAGAACTGGCCCAATCTTGAATGGTGGCTGGCCGTAAACCCCGGCCTGCCGATCGAGGGATACCTCCCGGCCTGGTTCGTCTCTCAACTGGCGAGGGGCGACGTCCGGTTGCCGGGCCGCACCATCGGCGCCCGGTCCCGACTGGAGCGGGTGGAGCAGGCGGCGCGGGCTCGCGCCACCGCCTCCGTACCGCGTCCCGCCGACCCGGCCTCCCAGGCGCCTCCCGGCGTTTCGTCCGGCCAGCCGCCGTCCACGGCCGAGGCGCCGGTGTCGCCGCCGGGCGGCTGGCCCGGCGTGCCCAGGCCGGTGTCGGGGGTGCCGACCTCCGGCGGTCCGACGTCGGGTGTGCCGACCTCCGGTGTGCCGACGTCGGGTGTGCCGACCTCGGGCGTCCCGGTCTCCCCGGCCGCCGCCGCATCGGGGCCGGGTTCGGCCGTGGCCGGCCCGCCGACCCCTGTCTCACCTGTCCAGGTCGGACCCTCGACAGGGCAGCCTCCGGCCGTACCGTTGTCCCGACCGACCGCATCCGGGCCGGTCTCGCCCGGGTCGGTCCTTCCGGCCCCGGTTTCCGCGGCCCCAGTCTCTGCGGCACCCGTGTCACCGGCGCAGGCCGGTGCCCCGGTCTCCCCGGCTCCGGTGTCGCCGGGACCGGCGACACCGACCAGACCGGGGAGCGGTGCCCCGTCGTCATCCTTCTTCGAAAAGCCCGCCCGGCCGCCGCGCGACGGGTTCGCCAACCCGCCCCGGCCCGCGCCCCTGGGGGGTGACCGGCGTCCGGCGCCTGGCGCCTGGTCCTCGACAGCCGACAACAGCCCGTCGGCCCCCTCAGCCGGTGGCCTACCTCCCGGTGACCGCCCTTCTGGTGACCGGCCCGCATCACAGGCCGGCGACGACTGGTCGACACCCCACCAGGGCGGGCCGGTCTCCCACCCGGCGTCCACGTCGTCCGGTGGTTGGCTGCCCCAGTCGGAGCAGCAGGGAGTCGACACCGGACCCGGATCCGTCCTCTCCGGACGGCCGGCCGGAGGCGACACCGCCGCCCCGGAGGCACCGGGCGCCACCCCGCAGGCGCACGCCAGCCGGCCGGCGGCCGGCGGCTGGCTGCCCCAGACCACATCGGAGCCTGCCACCGCACGGCCGGCGGCCGAACCGGCGTCGGCCGGCTGGCTCACCGACCGGGCGGCGACCGTCGAACGTCCGAGCGTGCCGGCCAGCTCGGGGACCGGTGCGAACCCCACCCCCTGGGACGCTGCCGAAGCCGCGTCCGGCGCCGCCAGCGCCACCGAGACGACCGGGAACGCCGCCGCGCCGGCGTCGGGAACCATCACGACCGGGACGGGCACCGGGTTCCCTACCGGTAACGAAACCCCCACCGATGCCTTTGCCGCCCGGCGGTGGGACGACACCGCGCCGGCCGGCCCAGCCACGCCCGGGCCCGAGCGGCAGTCCGATCCGCCGCGACCCCAGCCGTCGGCGGTCGCGCCGGAGCCCGAACCCGCCCCACCCGTGGTCGACCCTGCCCTCCGGGACTTCGTCGCGGCCAACTCCGTCGAGGAGAGCCTGGCCGAGGCCGCCCGAGCCGGAAACACCGACTCGTTCCTGTCGACCCTCCTGCTCGCGAAGGTGCTCCTGCCCACCGCGCCCGGCTCGGCCGCCGGATCGAAGCCGGGCCAGGACGGCTTCACCTGGCACACCGAAAGCCTCGACGACGAGGACTACATCGTCGTCTTCACATCCCCGGAGCGTCTGGCCGAGCACTCCACCGATCCGATCGAGACGGTGGAGGTCAAGTTCATCCAGCTCATCCGGCGTTGGCCGGACGATGCCTGGTCGTTCGCGGTCAACCTGGGATCGCCGATCGGGGCCAAGCTGCCCGGTGCCCAGATCATCGCTCTCGCGAGCTGGGCGGCCGACGTCGGACTCGGCACCGACGAGGGCGAGCCGACCGAGGTGCCGGCGGCCGAGGAATCCGCGCCCCGTTCGACGTACGCGCCGGCACGGCAGGATCCCGGCAGCCCGACGATGATGCAGAAGACGATCGCCCCGAGCCAGGTCGCCTACTACCTCGACCGAGGCTACGACCGGGTCTCCGGCTTCGTGCACCGGGCGAACGAGATCGCCCACCTGACGTCGCCGGCCCGGCTGCACGCCGCGCTCGGGCTCGGCTATCAGGGATCGCCGTTCACCCGGGACATGGACGAGGTCTACGTGCTGCGGTGGCCGGCCTATCGGCCGAGCCTCTACCGCATCCCGTACGGCGGGCAGACGGAGTCGGCCATGCGGGCGATGGAGGGCTGGGTCATCGAGCGTGCCCCCTTCCGGGGCAACGGGTTCGCCCCGGGCGAGAGCAGCGACGTGATCGCCGAGTTCAAGGTGGACAGCATCCGCCTTCCACACGGTGCACAGATCTGGCGGATCGGCGCCGACGACGGCGAGACCCTGGTCGCGACCCTGGACAGTGACGCCCCTGCCTGGAAGAAGACCGGGGAGAGCTGATGCGTGACGGTTACGTCGCCCGCTGGGAGGGCCGGGAATACGAGGCCAGCCCCGACGGCGACCGGGTCCGGATCTACCAGCCCGAGGCCGGCGACGGCTTCGAAGAGGTGCGCCCGGGACGCTTCGTACGCGTCGTGCCGGCCTCGGAGGTCGAGGATCTCGCATACGTACGCACCACCTGCGAGTGGAAGGGACAGCCGTTCATCGTGCTGGCCCAGCACGACAGTTGGCTGCGGGTCGAATACACCGGCGGACGCTCACCGGTCGCCGAGTCGATGGGGCTGGAAGCCTTCGATTTCGGCGTGTATCAGGGCTGGGCGCCGGCCAACGAAGTCGTCGAACTACGCGAATACCGGGCCTGACCACGCCGGTCGGGCGGTGCCCTTACCCGGCCGCCGTGTGTGGTGCCTCGGTGTAGCGGCGTGGGCGCCACCAGGACCGTCGGGTCAGCGTCGCGCGTATGGCCGCGACCAGCAGATCCGGCCGCCGGTAGAGGTCGTCGTCGCTGACGTAGCGGATGGTCCAGCCCTGCCTGGTGAGCCAGTCGTGTCGACGCGGGTCGAGCCGTGAACCCCGGCGGTCCAGGTGCGCGATGCCGTCGTATTCGATCCCGACCCGCTGCCGCTGGTAGCCGAGATCCGTCCGGTGCCGTTCCACGCCCCACTCGTCGGAGACGCCCAGTCGTGGGGTGGGTGCCGGCAGCCGGCCGTCGTGCAGCACGAGCCGCAGGTGGGTCTCCTGCCGGCACTCGGCCAGCGGGCTGGCGATGGCCGCCAGCTCCCGGGCCTGCCGGATGCCGCGCAGCCGGTCGTGCCGGAGGAGTTCGGCCCCCAGCGTCTCGGCGGTGACCGCCCCGGACCGCAGCGCCGCGTCGAGTACGGCGAGCGCGTCCGGACGGGGCAGGGTGCGGGCAAGGTCGACGGCTGTCCGGGGCGCCGGCAGGCAGGGCAGCCCGCAGACCTCGGTCAGGTCGCCGAACGGCAGCTTCGACTCGTGTGCCGTGACACCACGCCGTTGCGGCACGGGGGTGCCGCTGGGGACGGCGACGTGGACGGCGTGGACCGGCACCACGCCGAACCCGTGCAGCTGGGCGGCGGTGTGGTACGCCACCACGGCGGCCGGCGGCGCCACCCGCAGCGTGCCCCGTACGACGTCGAGAAGGTCGGGCCGGGCCTGCGGATCCGGTCGGGCCTGATGCAGGTGCCCTGTGCTCGTTGTCCACCGGACGGCCGCCGGCCGTGGCAGTGACCGTGCCGGGTGGGGACGGTGCTCGGCGCGCAGGAGGCGGGGCAGTGCGGCGGCGGCGTCGTAGAGGTCGGTCATGCCGTGACGATCGCGCCTGTCGGGTGTTCTGGGAAGCCCGATCCCGCTCGCCTGTGGATAACCACCTGCCCTGTGGACAACGCCCAGATCGCCGCCCGGTGTGCTAAGGCGGCCGGCAGCCTCTCAGGACTTGACCCAGCGCAGGACCTCGCCGAGCACCAGGTCGGGGGACTCGACATGCGGGAAGTGCCCGACCCCGTCCAGCAGGCGCCACTCGTAGGGTGCGATGACGTACCGGCCGGAGCCCTGCGCGGTGCGGGGCAGCGACGCCGTGTCGAGTGCACCGTGCAGTTGCAGCGTCGGGGTCACCAGCGGCTTCTGCATCAGCCGCACGAACCGGTAGCCGTGCAGCCGCAGCACCGAACGGAAGGCCCACCGGTAACCCTCCAGGGCGCAGAACGACGCCTGCGGGATGCGGATCGCCTCCCTGCACCGGTCGGCGTACGCCTCGAACGACGGGCCGTTCACCCAGTCCGGACCACCCCAGTCCCGCAGGAACCCGCGCACCATCGCGGCGTTGTTCCTGGTCAGCACGTGCTCGTAGCGAGGGATCTGGAACCGCAGCGTCGGCGTGGCCGCCGCGAACTGGCCCCGGGGGTCGGCGAAGATGGCCGCCCGCAGGCGCAGCGGATGCGGTGCACCGAGCACCACCAGGCGGTGCACCATCTTCGGGTGGAAGCTCGCCGCCGTCCAGCCCACCATGCCACCGAACCCGGCACCGACGATGCTCGCCCGACGCTCGCCCAGCGCCCGGATCAGGCCGGTGACGTCGGCCGCCATCGTGTAGCCGTCGTATCCCCGGGGCGGCTTGTCGCTGGCGCCGTACCCGCGCAGATCGACCGCGACCGCCCGGAATCCCGCATCGGCCACTGCGGGCAACAGGTGGTGCCAGGCGTACCAGAACTCCGGAAAGCCATGCAGAAAGAGGACGAGAGGTCCGGTGCCGGCCTCGACCACGTGAAACCGGGTGCCGTTGGCGCCGATGAACCGATGGGTCCACGGACCATCGTCCAACACACACGACTCGTCGACGGCCGGGATCATGCCGGCCCGCCGCTCAAGCTCGCTCACGGTGCTTCCTCGCTTCGCTCGGCCCCACCGTGTTCTCGACTGAGCCCGATGGTTCGCTCGCTACGCTCGCTCACGGCGCCAGCCTAGGGCCTGATCAGCGGGTTACGTTCGATCGCGGCCCGGCTCGGCGAATACGGGTTCTCCCCGGCGGCCGGCGGCGGTTACGGTGCTCGAATGACCGTCGACCCCGCCACGACGTACGCAGACCTTCCGGTGCCGGTCGTCAGCGTCCAGGGCACGCCCGCCGAGTGTGGTGCCGCCTACGGGCGGGCCGCCCGTGCGCTCGTCGCCGCCAACCTCGACCTCTACCTGCGCCGGTTCCGTGAGCAGGCCGGTCTCGACGCCGCCGCGGTTCGTGTCGCCGGTGCCGGGTTCCGGCGTACGACGCTCGACCACCACCCGCGGGTCGCCGAGATGCTCGACGGCGTCGCCGAGGGGGCGGGCGCCTCGGTCGAGGAGATCTACGCGCTGAACGCGCGTACCGAACTGATCTACGGCGTACGCCCCGACGGCGGTGACGGAGGCTGCACCGCGGTTGGTGTGCTGGGTACGCACACCGCCACCGGAAGCCTGCTGATCGGGCAGAACTGGGACTGGCACCCGGCCCAGCGGGAGGCCACGGTGCTGCTGGCGACCCGGGACGAGCGGGGCCACGCGGTCGTGACGCTGGCCGAGGCGGGCATGCTGGCGAAGGCCGGGCTCAATTCGGCCGGCGTGGGGGTCTGCATCAACATGCTGGGCTGCGACCGTGACGGGCTGCCCCGTGGCGGCGGAGCACCCGGTGTGCCCTACCACGTGCTGCTCCGTTCGGTGCTGGAGGCCGACAGTCTGGCCTGGGCGTTGCGGGCGGCCTGCCGTAGCCCGCGCAACGCCTCCATCAACATGGTGCTCGGCCAGGCCGGTGACCACGGCGGTGAACTGATCGACCTGGAACTCGCACCGGGCGAGGCGGGCTGGCTGCATCCGGTGGACGGCCTGGTGACCCACGCCAACCACTTCGAGACCGGGCTGCCGGTCTTCGACACGATCAAGGAGTGGGGCGGCTCGTCGTTGTTCCGGTCGGCGCGGGCCCGGCGCCTGCTCGCCGACGCGGCGGCTACTCGAAAGGTGGGCGCCGACGACCTGATCGGGGTCTTCCGCGACCACGCGAGTTTTCCGCTGGGCATCTGCCGGCACGTCGACGAGCGGGACGCGCCGCTCGACCGCTCGGAGACGGTCTATTCGGTGCTGCTCGACCTCGACGGGCGGCGGTTCGGGCTGGCGGCCGGGCCGCCGTGCGGGCACGACTACACCTGGCTCGACCTGGCCGCGCTGCTGCCGGCGGACTGACGGCGGCTGCCGGCCGGGCGCGGGTTCAGCGCACCGGCATCACTTCGACGATGCTGTGGTGCTCGCCGGGACCGCAGTTGATCCGGAGCAGGAGCGGTTCGACCTTGACCCGGACGAACGTGCCCTCCTGCAACCGGACACCTTCGGAGCTGTGCAGGGCGTACAGCTTGCCGTCGTCGTTCTGCACCCCGAAGCACGGTCCGTTGCCGCCGCGGACGACCAGGCCGGTGACGATCGAGTCCGGTAGTTGGTCGGTCGGTTTCTGCGGTGGCCCGCTCGGCGGCCGCAGCGTCGGGAGGTCGGTGCTGGACAGCGGTGGTGGGCTGGTCCGGCCGGAGGGTGCGACGCCGGACGGAGAGCCTTCCGGTGTCGGTTCGGGCGACGGCGGTGACGCCGCGGCCGCCGGGGGCGGCGACTGATCGGTCACGGAGCCTCCGTCCGGATCGTTCGCGCAACCTGCCGCCACCAGCGCGAACAGGGTCAGTCCAGCGGCGAGCGGGGCAGCGGTGCGACGCATCGTGGACACACTACTTGGACTCGGCGGACCGCCGTAGGGTTCCCGGTCGGGCCGGCGCGGAAAACGGGGGCGGGGGGGGCGGGGCGGGGGGCTGCGGGCGGGGCGCGGCGGGGGGCGGGGGGGGGGGGGGTGGGGGGTATA